>SBAX01000353.1 GCA_005240095.1 Phycisphaera mikurensis | reverse complement strand
TGCCAGCGGTTCCCGCTGCGCGTCGGAGATGGACACGAGCGGACAGTCGGAGAATTCCCGATAGAGAGGCACCAAGTCGGGAATGTCGAGGCGCCCGTGAAGGGTCGTTACGTGTGGCGTCGTCAGGCGCCGCATGAGCGGGAAATGAAGATAGTCCAGGTGAAAGTGGATTACATCGAATTCATCGGCCTTCTGCGCCACAATCTCGGTCATCAGGACATGGCGCGCCAGCGGATCGCGGCATGAACCATCCAGCCGCAGGGCCGTTTTGCAGCATGAGACAAGCCGGGCAGACGTGAGCGAGTCGCCGCTGGCGAACAGCGTAACTTCATGACCCTGCCTCACCAGCTCTTCGGTAAGGTAGGAAACAACCCGCTCCGTTCCCCCGTACCACTTGGGCGGCACGCTCTCCGCCAGTGGTGCAACTTTGTGCAATCCTCACGCCGTGCACTCCGTGAGTTCCCGCACGTAAGCGTATGCATGCTGACCGAGCCAAGGGAAGCAGCGCGGGGACTGCGCCAAAAGCAAGGGTAAACCGGGTGGTGGAAGGTGAAGGCATTGTCTGACTTTTCTGTTATGATTGCGGCTGTTGGGCAGGAGCCACGGACAGACGGCAACCAAATCCTGGCGGCATGCCTTAAGGCGACGAAGCACAGCGGGTTTGTATTTCCTCAGTGCGGAATTCGGGCTTTCCGTGGCCACGGTCGACGAGCAGGTCTCACCGGTCTGGCCTCCGACGGGGATCGGGCTGGCGGCGGTGTTGGTCTTTGGGCGCCGCATTTGGCCTGCTGTGGCCGCGGGGGCATTCGCCATCAATGCTGTCAGCGGTCCGGTGCCCGCGGCGATGGGCATCGCCGTCGGAAACACGCTGGAGGCCGTGGTCGGCGCCGGCCTGCTGACTCGGTTCACCGATTTCCATAACGCACTCGATCGTCCTCGCGACGTGATCGCCCTGGCCCTCTTCGGCGGCACCATCGGGACGACCGTCGCCGCGACGATTGGAGTGGCAAGCCTTTGCGCCGCGGGCGCTACGCAATGGAGTGCCTACGGAAGCCTCTGGTGGACATGGTGGCTGGGGGATGCCATGGGCGCGCTGGTCGTCGCCCCCGCCCTGCTCATCTGGTCTTCGTGGATACGCAGCGGGGCATCCTTCCCGCGCGGCGCGGAGAGCCTCTTCTTCCTTCAATCAACGACCGTAGCCAGTATCTGGCTGCTGCACACCTCGTCGCCGCGAGCGGCCCAACTCAAGTATTGGCTTCTTCCCCTGTTCGTCTGGTCGGCCCTGCGCCTCGGACAACTGGCCACCTCCGTGGGCTTGCTGGTGGTCTCCTTTGTCGCAACTCTGGGCGTCCAGGCCCACTCAGAGACCTTCGTGGCGGAAACGATGAACGAGCGCCTGCTCCTCATGCAGACGTTCGTCGGCGTGCTGTCGCTGGGGTCGCTTGCTCTGGGCGCCGTTGAAGCCGAACGGGCGCGCAGCGTCCGCGAGCGCCGCCAGTCCGAAGAGCGGCTCAGCGCTATCTTCAACCAGACCAACTCCGGCATTGCGCAGGTGGACCTCACCGGGCGGTTCGTGCTCGTCAGCCCGCGATACTGCGAGCTCGTCGGGCGAAGCCCCGAGGAGCTGCTCACCCTGCGATTCCATGACATCCTCCACGGTGACGAGCGCGCCGCCCACCGCCAGTTGTTCGAAAAATGTGTCCAGGAAGGCGATGCCTTCGACATTGAGGAACGATACCTCAGACCCGATGGTTCATCGATCTGGGTCCACAACAGCGTCAGCTTGATCCGCGACGCGGAGGGCAGGGCGCAGTTTGTCGTCGCCGTATCCCAGGACATTACTGAAAAGAAAAGGATGGAGCGGGAGCGGGCCATGCTGCTCCAGAGCGAGCAGGCCGCCCGCCTGGAAGCGGAGCGCCTGGCCCGGGTCAAGGACGACTTCGTGGCCACGCTCTCCCACGAGCTGCGTACGCCGCTTAACGGAGTGTTGGGCTGGACGCAGCTGCTCAAACGCCCCAGCGCCGATCGGGCGACCCTCGCCGAAGGACTGGATACCATCGAACGCTGCGCGCGGGCGCTGGCCCAGCTCATCGATGACCTGCTGGACCTGACGCGGATCGTCTCCGGAAAGATGCGGCTTCAGGTGGAAGCGGTAGACCTGGTGAGTACGATCGCCGCCGCGATCGACATGATCGCCCCGACGGCGCAATACAAGCAAGTCAGATTGGAGACGCGCCTCGAGGCAATCGACGGACCCATGAAAGGCGACGGTGCCCGCCTCCAACAGGTCGTGTGGAACCTCCTTTCCAATGCCGTGAAGTTCACGCCGCCGGGCGGTATTGTGTACGTAAGCCTGCAGCAGCGCGATGGTCACGCACGAATCATCATCCGTGACACAGGCCAGGGCATCAGGCCTGAGTTCCTCCCGCACGTTTTTGACCGCTTCCGGCAGGCGGACAGCTCCACGACGCGCCGATTCGGCGGCCTGGGCCTTGGTCTGGCCATCGTCCGGCATATCGTGCAGCTTCACGATGGCACTGTCTGGGCGGAGAGCCCCGGTGAAGGGCGCGGAGCAACCTTCGTGGTGGACATACCTATTCAGATCGCTGCCCCCAGACCCGAAAGCGCTCACCCGCCAGCGACCGCGACGCTCCCCGCGGCACACGCCAAGCTGTTCGGCATGCGAGTCCTGGTGGTGGACGACGATCCCGACTCATGCGGAATCCTTCGGCAGATGCTCACCGACTGCGGCGCGGAAGTGATCATGGCGGCGTCCGCCGACGAGGCCCTTTCGAAAATCGCGTTCCGCCCGCACCTGTTGGTCAGCGATATCGGCATGCCCGACCGCGACGGCTATGAGCTGATTCGCGAGATACGCCGGCATGCGGATCGGGAAACGAGCACCCTTCCGGCCGTCGCCGTAACCGCCTTCGCCCGTCCGGAGGATCGCGAGCGGGCCCTCGAGGCCGGATACAGCCGGCACGTGGCCAAACCCGTCGAGGCGGGCGCCCTGCTGGCAGCGATTTCCGAGCTTGTGGCCACCCCGAGTTGAACTGCCACTCGTCGAAATGCGGCTGAGAGGAGTCGAACCTCCACGTCCTTTCGGACACAAGATCCTAAATCTTGCGCGTCTGCCAGTTCCGCCACAGCCGCAAATGCCACCCGATGTGGCTATTCTACTCTACGATCGGCCCATGGGACAAATGCCGTAGCGAGCGCACAACTTTTCCGCGGTCACTTGGGCGGAGCGAGCGCCCGCCCCGCGGCGAGAAAGCGGTCGTGAGCAGAGCGGACCTCGTCCAGGGTATCGCCCGCGAATTTCTCCAGGAAGACTCGCGTGATCTCGAAAGCGACAACGTTCTCAACGACCACACTGGCGGCGGGAACAGAGCAGACATCGCTGCGTTCGTAGTCCGAACGTTCCGGCAGAAGGGTCATCAGGTTGACACTGTCCATGCCCTGGAGCAGCGTGCTGATGGGCTTCATGGCCGCCCGGACGACGAGCGGCTGACCATTGGTCATACCCCCTTCCAGCCCCCCGGCGTTGTTGGACCTTCGCCGAAAACCGAGAGTCGGCGTGTCTCGCTGTGATGGCTCGAAGTCAATGGCGTCATGGACCTCACTGCCCCGGCATGCGGCCGACGCGAAACCCATGCCGATCTCCACGCCTTTGATCGCCTGAATCGACCCTACGGCCTGCATCAGGCGGCCGTCCAGCTTGTCCTGCCAGCGCATGCAACTGCCCAATCCGGGCGGCAAGCCACGGACCTGGCACTCGATCACTCCCCCGAGGGTGTCCTTATCCACCTTGGCGCGGTGTATGGCGTCGATCATTCTCCCGGCAGCGGTCGGCTCGGGGCAGTACGCCTCGTTGTCATCGCGCAGCCAACGAAGCTCGTTGAGATCGAGGTCGCGGTGAACCATGGCCTTCACGTCGTGGATTTGGGCCACATACGCGAATGGCTCGATGGCAAACTCGCGCAGCAGGGAACGGCTCAGGGCCCCGGCGGCGACGCGGGCCGCAGTCTCGCGCGCCGAGGCCCGCTCCAGCGTCGTGCGGCAGTCCGTCGTCAGCCATTTGAGGCTGCCGGCAAGGTCCGCGTGACCCGGACGCGGGCGGTGAATGGGCGGAGCTTCGTCGATGCGGAAATCACGATTGGCGATCTGGACCACGATCGGCGAACCGATGGTGATACCACGACGAAGACCCGCGAGAATCTCGGCCTCATCGTGCTCGATCTTCATGCGCCCGCCGCGCCCATAGCCGCCCTGCCGTCGCGTCAACTCGGCGTTGATCAGGTCACGGTCGATAGTCACGCCGGCAGGCATTCCTTCGACCAGCGCGATGAGCGCCCGGCCGTGGGATTCGCCTGCCGTGCGGTAGTCCAGCCCTGGCATAGCTGGAATGCTACCCGCGTGCTGTGGAGCACGAAAGAGTTGAAGGACCGCCTGTACCGCCTACACTGCCGCCATGCCTGTCAGGGCACACACGATTGAAGTCCAGACGAAAGGCGACACGCAGGTCCTCAACCTGACGGACCAGGTCGACCAATGCGTGCAAAACGGGCCGGTTCGTGATGGCCTCGTCGTGGTCTTTGTGGTGGGCTCCACGGCCGCAGTCACGACTACCGAGTTCGAGCCCGGGCTGGTCAACCACGACCTGAAAGCCTTCTTCGAGAAGATCGCCCCGGCAGACGCGCACTACGCCCATGAGGCCACGTGGAACGACGACAACGGCCACGCCCACGTGCGAGCCTCGCTGCTGGGCCCCTCGCTAACCGTGCCCATCGTAGACGGCAAACTCGCCCTGGGCACGTGGCAGCAGCTCGTGCTGATCGATTTCGACACGCGACCTCGCAAGAGGCAGGTCATTGTCCAAATCGTGGGCGAGAAATGAGAAGCGCTCGACGAGACGTTCGAGGAGCCATTCGAAACCATGCCCGGTCCAGCCAACCGTCGTGAAGAGGCCGTGGCCCGGGCACGCGCGGACATCGAGCATGGAGACTTGGGGAAGGCTCGCCGACGCCTGAAGACAACACTGCGAAACCTGGGATACGATCCTGAACTGATCAGCCTGCTTGGCAAGATTTCTCACGACATGCGCGACCCGTTCGAGGCCGGTCGATACTGGCTTTGCTCGACGGCGGAAGGGGAGGAAGTCGAGCGGGACATCGCCACGTTCGTCGCGCAGGCGGGCGGCAAGCCAGAGAGTGTCCGCTCCCAACTGCCACGAGCCCTCCGGTTGGGATCGCTCGACAAATACCCACCGGGGGTTCAGGAACGCCTTCGTCGCCTGCAACTTACCGATGCCGTCGTCAGGTCCACAGTACGAGTGATCGAACTGCCCTCAGTGGAAGACACTCGTTCGATTCGAATCCTTTTCGGCGTGGTCCTGTCGGCGATTATTCTCTGGTGTGTGGCCTCGTGCGTCGCGGGCACCTACGCGATCGTGCGTTACTTCGTCTCCGAATGATGGGCTCGCAAAATCAACCCGGGTCAGGCACGATCCGGATCGTCAAATCCTGCTCGCTACGTTTGATCTTGAGTTCCAGAGGTTGACCGGACACGACTCGCCGGCGCAGAGCGCCTCAGCGGAATCCGGCTCAATCGGCTCGCCGCGTACCGCAATCAGTTGGTCGCCGATTTGCAGGCCAGCGCGCATCGCCGGACTGTCCGGCAGTACTTCCTCCACGAACACGCCCTGCGGCTCGTGTCGCAGCATGACGCCCAGGCGCGCTTTGGGCTTCTCTACGAGCTGGGCGAGATCGTCGGTGAGCTGCCGAGTTGCGGGCCGGCCAATGTCATTCGTAACCAGGAACATCATCGAACCGGGACCCTGGGTATAGGCAGCCATAAAGCCATTGTCGCTCGCCCCCATGAGCATGCCGGCGCCAGGCAACCAATAC
>SBAX01000442.1 GCA_005240095.1 Phycisphaera mikurensis | reverse complement strand
GGACAAAAAGCCCTTCCGCCCGGCAGCGGTCGATGAGCGCCCGCGATGTTACGCCCAACTCCCGGGCGAGATCTTTGACCTTGATGCCTCTCTTGGCCATTCACCGATTATAAGCGATCAACGACACTGCCGGGAGAACTTACGTATGCCTCATCATCTGACCGTCGTGGATGTCGCCGCGCGGCTGCGGGATGAGGTCAAGCGGCTGCGGTTTCGTTCGCCCGTGGCATACGTTTACAACCCGTTGGATTACGCGTGGGTGCCGCACGAGGCGTATCTGCAGACCTACGGTCAGGGGACGCGGGAGATCATCCTGTTGGGCATGAACCCCGGGCCCTGGGGCATGGCCCAAACCGGCGTGCCGTTTGGCGAAGTTCAACTGGTCCAACATTGGCTGAAGATCAAAGCGCCGGTTCGCAAGCCGGCACACACGCACCCGCGCGTACCCGTGCTGGGATTCGGTTGTCATCGCCGCGAAGTCAGCGGGCAGCGGCTGTGGGGCTGGGCCAAGGACACGTTTACGACACCGAAGAAGTTCTTCGATCGCTTTTTCGTGGCCAACTACTGCCCGCTCATGTTCCTCGACACCAGCGGGCGCAATCGTACGCCCGATCACGTGCCCGCGCGGCATCGCGAAAGGCTGCTGCAAGTCAGCGACGCGGCGCTGCGCGATCTGGTCACCCTCATGCAGCCGAAGCTCGTCATCGGAGTGGGAGGCTTCGCGGAGTCGCGGGCGAAATCAGCGCTCGAGGGGTTGGACGTAACGATCGGCAGGATCCTGCACCCCAGCCCGGCCAGCCCGCTGGCCAACAACGGGTGGGCCAAACAAGCTACAGCACAATTGGCCAGGTGCGGAGTTCGACTCTAAGCGAGTCGCGATTAGCGATGTACGGGCGCCCCGGTGATGTTGGGATCGGGGGCCCGCTTGCGCGCTTTTTCGCCGATGGGGGCGGGCTTTCCGCCGTTGGGAAGAAGCACGATCTTGCAGGCGTCGCCGCGGGCCAGCATGGCCATGGCGTCGTTGACTTCCTCGAAGCCGATGGTCTTAGTGATCAGCGGGCGCAGGTCGATCACCCCGCCTTCCAGCAGCCAGCGGGTCTTATACCACGTATCGAAGATGCGCCGTCCGTTCATGGCCAGGACGGTGAGGTTCTTGAAGATCATGTTCTCAGCCACGTCGATTTCTACGGGGCGCTCGGGGATGCCGAAGAGGATCACCGTGCCGCCGTTGCGCACCACGCGGAAAGCGGTCGTAATCGCGGCCGGTGCCCCGCTCATTTCCAGCACCACATCCACGCCGTAGCCGCTGTTGGCCTCCACGATTCGCGCGACCGCGTCGCCGCCTTCTGAAGGATTGAAGACCTGCGTGGCCCCCATTGCTCGGGCCAGATTCAGACGAAACGGGTGGATGTCGGAGGCAAAGACCGCCTTCGCTCCCACCGCCTTGCAGATACCGATGGTAAACAATCCGATCGGACCGCAGCCTAAGACCGCCACGGACTGCCCCGACAAATCCTGATTCATGGTCGCAAAAACCGCGTTGCCGAAGGGCTCCTGCAACGTAGCGATCTCGGGCGGCAGCTTGGCACGGTCGTTCTGCCAGATCACCTTTTCGGGAACGACCACGTAGTTGGCGAAGGCTCCATCGCGATCAACGCCGAGGATCTGGGTATTCGGACACATGTGCGCCTGGCCCGTGCGGCACTGATAGCACATCCCACAGGTGACGTGGGACTCCGCGGACACGTAGTCCCCGACGGCCGCGTGGCGGACCTTCTCCCCGATGGCCGTAATCGTCCCACAGAACTCATGACCCAGCGTCAGCGGCGGCTTGATCCTTCGCTGCGACCACGCGTCCCAGCGCCAGATGTGCAGGTCGGTCCCGCAGAAACTCGCCGCCTCGACGTAGACGAGAACATCTTCCGGGCCGGGTTTAGGTCGCGGCAATTCGCGGACCTCGAGGCCCTTGTCGGCGTGCACCTTGCAGACAGCCAGCATCTTGTCGGACATGCTTTAAGCGATCCAATCAATCGTTGGGCAGGAGTTCTTCCACGACTTCTTTGTACTTCTTCCACGCCGCGGGCTTTTCCAGGTCGGAGGGCTTCACCCCCACGTTGATCGACTTTTCGGAGAGATTGGGGAAATCTGCAGTGTTGACTTCCTGACCGTGATTCTTCGTGACCACGATGCGCGTGGGAAGGTGAACATCGCGATCAACGAACAGCTCCAGCTTGTCATACTTGCGATACAGGCGGCTGTCGGTTTTGGGGACGCAGATCAGGTGATCGGTGTTCTTGGGGTCGGTGTCAGCCGGAGCCGCAATGGACACGTCGAAGTTCTTGAGGATCTTTTCCTTCTTCTGCCCGAAGGGAACGGGGAAGGGCGTCTTCTCGATGTCGAACAAGTCCAGCTTCTCGCCGGGGCGGGCGACTTCCTGCTTGGTGACCTGCTCGATGCGCTCCAGCCCCTGATAAAGCCAGCGGCCGTCGAAGAGATACCATTCCTGTTTGCCCACCACCCCGTCCAACACCGCCTTGTCGAAATGAATCAGGAAATGCGGATTCGGCTCGGTGATGAGGAAGAGTATCCGGCCTGTTTTCGCCAGCCTGGAGAGATTGATGTGATCGTCTTCGACAAACTGTACATCGCAGCGTATGTCCTTCAGCCCGTCGCTTCGTTTCTGCAGCGCGGTGAGGATCTCATCGACGCGCGCCGACCCCGCGCCAGGCGGCGCCGGCGTTTGGGCACGGCCGATGGAGATCGACCCGAGCCCGCACAGGACCGAGCAAAGCATGGTCAGGCCGCCGACGCTACTCACGTACCTTCGTCGCTCATTGGCATAGCGCATGGCTATTCCCCAAGGCTTACGATCCGACCTTTTCGCCGCGAATGTTGACCTCAATCGGGGCCGGCAGACCGAGGTCCTTGATCTGCTCCAGGATGAGCTTCTTGTCGCCGACCAGGACGAGCACGCCGCGATCGAAGGGAAGAGCGGGCCCGGCGACCTTGTTGAGCTCTTCCGTGGTAGCGGACTGCAAGCTGGTCATGTCCCGGGCCAGGGTTTCATAGTGCAGCCCGCCGGCCATTCGGTCCGCCGCCTCCGAAAGAATCCCGCCCAGGCCGGAGAAAGACTGGATGATGTCCGTGCGCAGCGTCTCCCGGGCCTTGACTGTCTCCTCCTGCGACACGTCTCCCCCCCGAATACGCTTGAACTCCTGGAGGAATTCCTTGAGCGCCGCTCCGGTGACGTCCGCACGAACGCTGGACGACGCCGAAACATAGCCCACGTGCTGGCGCATCATGAAGTTCGAGCGCGCTCCGTATGTATAGCCGTGCTCCTCGCGGAGGTTCATGTTCAGCCGGCTGGTGAAGCTGCCGCCGAACAGAGTGTTCAGAAGGCGATACTGCACTCGATACTGGTCCGGGTACTTGGGGCCGGGCATGAGGAACTGGATCACGGTCTGCACCGCGTCTGGCCGGTCCACCACAACGACCTTCAACTCCTTGTGTTCGGGTGGTGGCGCCTGCGTGGGCTTCGCTACGTTCAGCGGCAAGAGCTTCCAGGTGCCCAGCGTTTTGTCGAGGACGCTGCGGGCCTCATCAACCGTCACATCGCCGGCCACGAGGATCGTGGCGTATTCCGGTCGGACATGCGAGACGTATGGCAGCCGAACGTCGTCCCGCTCCGCTTTGCTCACGGTCTCGGGTGTACCCATTACCGGCCAGCCGTACATGTGCCCGTCGCCGAAGAGCATACGGCTCGCCACTCGACTGGCCACGATGGTGGGCTGGTCGTCCTGCTGCTTGAGTTCCTCCAGGTGCAACCGCCTGACGCGCTCCCACTCCTGGTCGTCGAACTTGGGCACGCGGATGGCATCGGCGGCCAGCGCCGCGGCCTTCTCGAAATTGCGTTTCAGCACGGTGAGCGTGACGAACATGGCCTCACGGTCGGCCGAAGTGTTGAAGCGAGTGCCGAGAGACAGCAGCGCGTCGCTGAAGTCCAATGCGTCGAGCTTGCCGGCGCCCTCGTCGAGCATGTCCGCGGCCAAGTATTCCATCCCCGCACGGTTGGGCCAGCCCATGATGTGCCCCGGCCGAAAGATGACCCAGGTGGCCACCAGAGGAAGCTCCTTCTTCGGCCAGAGCATGACGGGGATGCCATTGGCCAGCTTGAACGTCTCGGGCAGGGCGATATTGAACGGCGGCGCCTGACCGACCGTGGGTTGCACGTCCCGCGGCGATGGAGTGCGGGCCGCCGGGGCCGGCTCGGCCGCGGGCTTCTCCGAGGCAGGCGGCTCAGCCGCCGCGGCTTTCGCCGTCGCGGCATCCTTGGGAGCAGCGCCCTCGGCGACGCTCTCCGGAAGCACGCGAATGATCACCCGCGCCTCGGGAGTGAGGACCTGTTTAGCCCACTTTTTCACCGATTCCGGCGTCGCGCTGCGATAGCGATCCAGGTCTCGCTTGAAGGAGTTCGGCTCGCCCCAGTAATACTCGTATTCATTGAGCTGGTCGGCCTTGGCCTCGATCGTCTGCAGGCGAGAGAGCATGTTCAGCTCGAAGGTCGCTTGCCGTTGTTCCAACTCATGGGCGGACGGCCCCAGCTCGGTTAGCTTCTTAACCTCTTCATCCACCGTTCGCTCGATGCGCTCCAGGTCGGCCTCCGGCTGGGCCATCACGTCGATGCGGAAAACCGAACCGAGCTGCGAGGAATCCTGGTAGGCGAACACCTCGGCGGCGATCTTGTCATCGTAGACTAATCGCTTGTAGAGCCGGCTGGTTTTCCCTTCACTGAGGACCGCGGCGGCGAGATCCATCTCCGCATCACCCTCCGCAAACCGCGCCGGGCTGTGGTAGGCGAAGATGATCTTGCGCAATTGCACCTTGTCGCCGAGCGTTTCGCGGATGACCTTGTCCAACTTGACCGGCTCCGCCTTGCGGTGCGGGGCGTCGGGCTTCTTCGGTAGCGTGCCGAAGAGGTCGGCGGTCAGGGCCTTGATCTTGGCCGGATCAAAGTCCCCGGCCACGCACAGGCTGACATTGTTGGGCAGGTAATAGGTATTAAAAAAGTCCTTGACGTCCTTGACGGTTGCGGCCTCCAGGTCCTCGTGCGTCCCGATCACGGGGATGTGGTAAGGGTGCCCGGGTGGATAGAGCAGCTCGGGAAGACGCAGCTCGGCCATGCCGTAGGGGCGGTTCTCGTAGCTCTGCCGCCGTTCGTTGCGGACCACGTCACGCTGCTTGTCGAGCTTTTCCTGGTCCATGGTCCGGGCCAGGTCTTCGAGTCGGTCGGCGTCGAGCCACAGCAGCGTGGGCAGGAGCTGCGCCGGCCCGCTGGAGAAGTAGTTGGTGCGATCGGAACTCGTCGAGGCGTTATTCGATCCGCCGGCGGCCTCCATGATGGTGTCGAACTTGCTGCCCGGCACGCGGTGCGTCCCCATGAACATGAGGTGCTCGAAGAGGTGGGCAAAGCCGCTGCGTTTGACCGGCTCGTCCTTGGAGCCCACGTAGTACCACAGGTTGATCGACGCCACCGGCAGGCTGTGGTCCTCGTGCAGGATCACGGTCATGCCGTTGTCCAGCTTGTACTTCTCGTACTTGACGTCCTGGGCCTGCGCCCCCGCGACCAGCAACACGACGGCGGTAAGGCCGCCCAGCCCCTTTCGTCCACCCAACATTGGCGATTCTCCGATCCGCTCTTGTCCGCCGGCGCGCCGTCTACCCGGGCGTGACCGCGCCGTGCCGTCGGACATACCTGCAAACGAGTATCCGGCTGGGAACCCTTACGGGCAAGGGCTCGCGGTTTGACGCCGCCAGGGGAACATCCGATACTCTGAAAACGAGGCGCGGCGAGCTGAAAACCGCATTGCAGCACGTTCGGCGGTTCGCCTTCGGCTTGGAGAGGTGCCCGAGTGGCTGATGGGGCTGGTTTCGAAAACCAGTGTGCTCGAAAGGGTACCGGGGGTTCGAATCCCCCCCTCTCCGTTGAACCGCGTTCTTTGGTCTGAGGACGCGGTTTTTCGCCTTCCGCTACCCAATGTTACCCAAATCACGGTCTCGTTCGTTGTTGTCCGTTGGCGTCGCATCGGCTGGTGGATCGGCAGCGCTCGTGGGGGACTGCAACGAGCCACCCGCTTGGAAGTTCCTCATCGCTTCCTTGGCGACGTCGTCGCGAAGGCTGTAGTAATGCATGACCATCTTCATCTCGTCATGGCCGACCCATTCGATGACCGTCGCCATGGGGATGCCATTATCCGCACACTCGCTGATGAAAAACCGCCGGAAGCTGTGCAGGATCAGCTTCTTTTCGGGAATGGCTGTCAGCGGAGCCAGCCCCTTGAGCTCCTGCAAGAAACGCCGCTCCGCGTAGTCTGGTCGTGACTTCACCGTGCCGAGTGGCAGAACGTAGCCCTCCCGGCGCTTCTGTCCAAGCTGTTCCAGAACGTCTCGCACGACGCCGTTTATTGGGATCTTGCGATCTGTATTGTCCTTCGGGGAGTAGTTGACCCCGTCATGCGTTCGTTTGACTCGGATGTGAACCCAGCCCCCGTCGAGATCAACATCCGTCCATTCCAGCATGGCAAGCTCGGAGATGCGGAGGCCGAGGTGGCCAGCAAGCGGATCGCGATCGCCAGAGGCTCGGGGGCATGCTCCAACAGGCGGGCATATTCGGCCTTACTGTACGCTTCTCTCCTTTGGGACTTGGCTCCGAAGAAGATCTGCTTCCCATGGCGCGGCTGGGAGACGGGGTTCGTCTTGATCATCCCGCATGCTCGTGCCCAACTGAAAAAGCTGCGGATCGGAGCTCCAGCGAAGCGCCTGTGAGCATCACTGGCGAACGGCGGGCCGGCAGGAGACGGAGGAGTGGGTCCGTTTGCCGATCACAAGCGGAGCGTCGCCGCCGCCCTGCGCACGATCCGTGATCAAGGTCAGCGAGATCCTGCGAAGGGGCCCGGATTGTGCCGGACCAGCCGGCGAGATCCTCAGGCCACAAGGTTGTTGTCAACTCGCCCTGGGGCTGATCGAGGACGCGGTCTTCGCAGACGCCGGGCGGGCCGCCTCTCGCCAACGGGCCGAACGGCCGTCGCGAAACAAGCCCAAACGTTACGTCCGAGAGTCAGTGGGCGGGAAAGAGGTTCTATCGGAGTACCGTGACGACAGCCCTATCCCGCTTCGGGCGGCCAAGGACGTTGTCGAGGCCGTGGCCGAGATCTTATCAGGGGCAGGCAAGCCCCTGCCCTTCAGCTCAATCCAGGCTGCGGTCGCCAAGAAGCTCCACGTCGAACCCGGGGAGTACCAGGCACGAATAGCGCTTCGGTTCCTCCAATCCATTGAGGTTGGCCTCGTGGCGCGGCAGAAGGCTCGCTATAAGGCCATCGACGCCGACAAGATCAGGCGCTCACTCGCCGCGGCCCTTAGCGAGCTTCCTCGCCGCTGAGGCCGCGCCACAAAGTTTCAATCCACGCCCCCGCGCGGGGCGAAATGCCGGCGGTCGGACTTGCCGTTCACGGTTCTGGTGCGGCCGGTTCCGCTGGCATTATCCATTGCGCTCTCCACAGCAAGCACGTTGCAAGTGCTTTTCCCTCCTACGGGATGAGGCGTCATTCCCATCCGCCTCAGCCAGCGGAAGTGCGAGGCCACGCCTGCTCGGAAGGTCTCATGCGCCATATAAGGCAACCCGAACTCCCTGCATGTTTGCTCTACCAGCGGTGCAAGCGCGGCGTAATGGACGTGACAAATCTGCGGAAATAGGTGGTGCTCGATCTGGAAGTTCAGCCCGCCGACGAACCAGGACAGAAACCGGTTTCGACGGGCAAAATCAATGGTTGTTTGAACTTGGTGTACTGCCCAACTAGTGTCCATCCGGCCGGTGTCCTCGCGCGGCATCGGAAAGCCCGCTTCTTCCACACAATGCGCTAATTGAAATACAATGCTAAGAGTTAGGCCCTGCACATACGTCGCGATCACGTAAAGCACGAGCACGATCCACGCCGGATACAGCAAGAGCGGGATGACGAAGGCCAGCGAGAAGAAAACTACTTTGCCCGCGATGAAGGTCACCAGGTCCCACCCCTTCGGCCGCGGGAACCGATGCCCGCCGATCCAGCCGGTGACAAGGTCACGGAAGTCATCATAAAGTTGCCACTTAATCGGTAGGAATCCGTATAGAACCCACAGGTAGACATGCTGGAGCCGATGAAACCTCAACCGCTTCTGATGCGGTGAAAGCCGACCAAGGAAACCGAGGTTAATATCGTCATCATGACCGGTGATGTTGGAAAAGCTGTGATGGATGGAATTGTGTTTCCGAGCCCAGATGTACGAACTGCCTCCAAGTAGATCGAGCGTGAGGGCCATCATTTTGTTGATCCAGCGGCGCTCCGAGTACGCATGGTGCCCGCCGTCGTGCTGGATGTTGAACCCAACGGCTGCCATCGAAAGCCCCAACGAAATCGCCAGCGCCAAGGCCGCCCACGACGTCGCCGCGACGAACACCAGCAGCGCATAAGACATCGCGAACCAGCCGAGGACGACCCCCGTCTTCAAGTACATCTGTGGACAATCCCGCCGCGCCCGTCCAGTGGTTTGGAAGTAGTGGTCAACCCGTTGTCGAAGCGCGCGATCGAATCTGTCGCTCGCGCCGAACTTCAGCGTCGGGGTTGTCCTCGGGGATACTTGAGAATCGGACCCATCGGCCTTCGACGCCATCAGCGACGCCACTCCCATCGAAAGGCGCAAGCGAACACCCGGCAACCGATGCCCCTTGCAATGTACCGAATTCCGCGATCCGCCATGATCGCCCACCCTGCCACGGGCGCGCCAAATCTGCGGCGGCTTCGCTTCATTAGATTTCCTGATCGGCAGGATGGCAAGCCCCGATGTTTCCTGGAAACACCGCGGCCGCCTCGCTACGCATCACGCCTTCGCCGTTCGATGGAAGGGAAGCCATTGCAGGACCTCGAACACTGCAGTGGCGCCGACCATTAGCCCCGTCGCATCACCGAGGACGACCGGGACGACGTCGAACCGGAAGAGGGCGCCCAGACCCCAATTCAGCACCCCAACCACAACCAAACTCGCGGCCAAAACATGGATGAACTTCACTTGTGTGGCTCCTTCTGTTCCTTGCGAACCGTCCCAGAAACCATCATGGCTTGCCCGTGGCCCGCAGCAGATCGCGGATCATCGGGTGGTCCGCCAATTGACCGGCCTCCAGCCGCATCAGATCGCCTTGAAGTTCCCCCGAATGTCCCCTCAGCGACCCGAACGGGACCTTCCGCAGGGCGCCGAGCATGCGGGGTGGCGCGAAGATCATCAAGTGGTCGATCTCGTGCTCTGTGGCCCTCTTCTGCAGCCAATCGACGATCTCGCCCGCAAAACGCCGCTCCTTCTCCTCGACATGGTGGGTTGTGCCGCCCCCCGTCGTCGGACGTGAATGTTCCTGTTCCGGCCACGCATTTTTCAGCGCTTCGTGCTCGTCAACGTGCTGGGTGCCTTGTTCCGTCAGGCTGCAACGCATCAGCCGGCAACGCTCCGCGTCCGCCAACGCAAACCACGCCTGCTTTCTTTGGAACGCAATTGTCTGTGGCATTGTGATTCTCCTTACACCATTTGGGATTGTCCGGGCGGGGACACGGGGAGCACCTCCTGTGTGGCCCGCGGCCGTGCTTTGACCTTCACCATGGTCCCGCCGGCGACGGCGACGGGCGCCGAGGGTACCTCGGCCATCCGCATTACCATGCTGGACCTGCAGAACCCGGTGCCGGCCAACGACCCGTGCTGTGCGCCGCCGAACTTCAGCACCTTCGAGGATGCAACCTGCTCGGGCGATCCCGCGGGTCCGCAG
>SBAX01000004.1 GCA_005240095.1 Phycisphaera mikurensis | reverse complement strand
GTACTGGAGGTCGCCGGTGGCGTGGGTAGCCCAGCTTGCGAAGCGCATCGTGCGTCCGACAGACGCAAGCTCGCGGACGGCGTCGGTGGGGCGCATGAGCAGCGTGGAGAATCCCGCGGGGTGAACAGGCGGAGGGAGGCGAACTTCGATCAGGGCGCCTTCGCGCAGCACGCGCAGCACATGTCCTTCCCGGGTGGTGGGCGCGAACCAGCGGCGGCGAAGGTCGGCGTTGGGGGACTCCAAGTCGAGAAGCTGACCGTCGACGCCGAGAATGCGGTCGTCGGGCTGTAGCTTTCCGGCGGCCGGGGTGTCCGCGTAGACGCGGGCAACGGTGACGATGCCGGGCTCCTGCTCGGTGCGCATGCCGATTCCCAGGCGATGACTGGGCAGGCCCTGAGCGGCGAGCGCCTCGTTCCACCATCCCGCATCCAACCACGGCGCGGGACGTCCGTCACGTCCACGCAGCCACTGCTCCATGACCTCGGCGGCAAGATCAGGCTGAACGACGAAGACACTAGCCAGATTGGACTTCCGCTTTCGCAGCGCCTGCACATCGGGAACGTTGGCCAAGGTAGGTACGAGGTTGTACGAGGCCTCGATGATCCGCTGAAGGTGGGCCCGACTGGTGGAGACGATCAGCCAGTCGCCCTGAGGCGTCCAGGAAAGCTCCACGTTCTCCAGCCCCTGAGCGAGGGGAAACGTCGAGGCCCGGGCCAGTGGGCCCAGGGACAAATGGGAAAGTCGAACGCCGAAGTGCGTGGTATACGTAACCGGTGAGCCGGCCTCTTGCCCGTCCTCCGCGAAGTATCCCAGCAGGCCTTCGGCCACATACTGCAGCTCCTCGGCCAGCGCCGGCGCGTCTTTCGACTCGACCAGCACGGCGAGCTGCGGGCTTGCCGTGGCGTCGGAAAGGTCCTGATCCCAGGCGAACAGAACGTGCGGCCCCATGCTCGGCAGCGGGGGAGCCTCCTCGCCCTCCCCAGAGCGGAGCGAGTGAAGGAACGCGAGATAGCGAGCGAGCACTCCATTGCCCGACTGCTCGGCGGGGGTGTTGAGTGCATTGGGATCGAATGAAATCGCACCGGCGGCCAGCGTCGTGGCGGGAAGCTTGACCAGACGTTCCAGCGCCAGCGGAGCGAGCGGTCGGCGTGGACGAGGCTCGCGCAAGACGCCGCGGAGGGCTACGTCGATCCTCCCTTCGCCGGTGTAGAGCCCGGCGACGAGACGGCGGATTGACGACTGAGCTGACAGCGGTTCGCCTGCATCCTGGCGCGGTGGAGTGTCGGACTTGATGTAGGCTACCGCGAGGGATTTGGGCGGCAGGTAGCTGAGCAGCTCGGTGTATTCCGGAAAATCGCCCAGACTTTCGCCCACGCGGCGAGACATGAGCCGGAAGGTGTCGCGGACAACGGCGTGGTCGCTCTTCCGCGGGGCCATGGCCACGACCGTGCCCTGGATACCCACAAGCGTACCCTCCGGCGTGCGGAAAAGCCGATCGCTGACTTCGCCGTCGGCACCCGCCCGGCGGTCCCCCGGAAACCAGGTGTCCAGCACCGCGGCCTTGGGGGCGCGAATGAGCCAGACGGCCCGCCCCAGTTCCCGCCAGTTCGGCGCTACGAAGCCGAGCTCCAGGCGCGTCAGCTCGTCGAGATTGATCGTGGGGTGCGGACCCAGCAGAGTCTGCAGAGCGGCGTTCAGGTCAACGCCGGACTCACTGCCCGCGCCGACCAAGGCAAGCAATCGCCAGGCATTCGCCTGGCGAAGGGCCTCATCAACTTCTGTCAGCGAGCGAACCGAGACGAAGACAGGCGCGGAGGCGGGAACGTGCTGAGCCAGCGACGGTCGAGTAGTCTTTCGCGCCTCGGGCGGTGTTTGGCCCAGAGTGGGCAAAACGCAAATGAGCCAGCCCAGCGTTACCGCAATCCAGGCGGGCACGGCATTTCCCGACCGAACGGGCTGGGCGATCCTACAGATCGTCCACGTCCTCGTCGTCAACCGGAGGAGGCTTGATTGGCAAGAAAGGAGCGGCTTCATCGGCGCCAGGCAGGTGCAGCGAAGAGGGATCGTTCAGCTCCTCCAGGATGTCGAGAACCTGCAGGATGGTCAGATCGAGCGCCTTCTGCAGGGATTCACCGCTCTGGCGTTTGACTTCCAGGCTGGTGCGCATCTTCTCGATCCATTCATCGATCGCCTGCTCGGCGGCCTTCAGGTCTTCAGCCGAAGGGGAGTCCTGCTGCACAGCGGGCGATGCGGGCGCCTGAAGAACGCGCTCCACTTTTTCGCCGGCGACTTTGCTCTGCTTTCCGCGATCAAAGACCCCCAGGAATGCCATGCCGATGACGGCGGCGGCAGCAAGCGAGCCGCCCAGGAAGGCCAACCGGCGAACCTGTTGCCAGCGTCCAAGGCGGGGCCTTTCCACGCAGGCGAGCAGCCGATCGGTGAAATCCGCTTCAAGCATCACCGGCTCATGGTCCGAGCCCAGGACGTGACCGGTGACCTCCAGGATGGCGAGGGCCCGCCGGCACTCGGCACATTGCAGTCGATGGGCGTCGAGTTCTGCCGTCAGGGATGGCGACAGCTCGCCGTCCAGATAGGCGTCGAAAAGTTGTTGGGCTTCCTCGCAGCGCATGGCCGTCACGTCGATTCCGGCGAGCCCGCCGGGCCTGCCTTCAGCCCTTTCTACCCCGCACGTTGCGAAAAATTGCGAAGTTCCTGGGACTGCCCGTCCCACGCCCCCTCCAGCAGCTCCTTGAGTTTGGCGCGGGCCCGGTGCAGGTGGCTTTTCACAGTGGCGACGGGTAATTGCAGAACGCGGGCGATCTCATGGCAGCCGAAATCGTTCCGATAAAACAGCAGGATGGTAGCTCGCTGGGGCGGGCTGAGGCGATCCACCGCCGACCATACCACGTCGCGAACGCGGCCGGCCTCGTCCGACTCGGCAGTCTGCGCCGCGCCGCTCGTCACAGGCGAAGCGGCTGTCGACACATCTACCTCCCCCGCGAAGATCTTCTTGCGGCGCATGCGGTTGAGGCAGACGCGATACCCGATGGTAAACAGCCAAGTGCTGAAGCGATACTCGCTGGAGAAAGTATCGAGGGAGCCAAAAGCCTTCAAAAAGGCCTCCTGGCAGATGTCCTCGGCCTCATGATGGTCACGGACCATCCGCCAGATGAAGGCGAAGAGGCGATCTTTGTGGAAATCGACGAGTTGGCGCAGGGCCGGTCGGTCGCCCGCTTGGGCGCGCTGGACGAGGAGTTTCTCCTGGTCGCGACCGAGTTTGGATGCGTCGTCCGTCACGGGCCTGCCCGCTCCCCTTTGTGATTATAAGCTATGGGCGCGCGGCACGATTGCCGCCCTCACCCACATCGGTACAATCGTAGTGAATTATAGACCGTCTGGACGCCGGGCCAAGATTTGCACGTAAGTCCTTGTGGTTCCGATATTTATGGCTCGCCAGGCCCCCCAAGACATCACCGTCTGCCGCAACCGCAAGGCCGGCTTCCGGTTCGAAATCCTGGAAAAGCTCGAGTGCGGCATCGCCTTGGTGGGCTCGGAAGTGAAAAGCCTGCGGGAGCGGAACGCCTCGATTGAGGAGGCGTATGCAAGGATCGACGATGACGGGGTCTGGTTGGTCGGGACGCACATTGCGGCCTATCCCTTCGCACGAACAAGGAATCATGAGCCGACTCGCCCCCGCAAGCTCCTCCTGCACAGCCGGGAGATTCGGCGATGGCGTCCGAGGGTCGAGCAGCGCGGGCAGACCCTTGTGCCGCTGAGTATCTACTTCAATGACCGGGGAATCGCCAAGGTGTCGCTGGCGCTGGTGCGGGGCAAGACGGCCGGCGACAAGCGCGAGACCATCAAGAAGCGCGAGCATCAGCGCGAGGTGGAGCGAGCGATGCGCCGGGGCTCGCGATAGCGAAATCACTCTCGCCGAGCGCAGCACTTCTTGTACTTGCGCCCACTTCCGCAAGGGCAAGAGGCGTTGCGGCCTATGGCCATCGTGTCACGACGTATCGGCGCAGGCAGCCAGGGATCAGGGCCCTCAAGTACGCGCTGCTTGCGGGGCCCAAACAGATCCAGGTCACCGCGCGGACGGGGTTCGACGAACATGTCGCACAGGTCTTCGAGATCGGCATCGTCGCCCAAATCGAACTCCCGCATCTCCAGGACAACGGGTTCGTCCTTGGGGTGCTCCGCGAGGAGGTCCTCCACCAGGTCAGTCTTGGGCAGCAGATCGATCTGCCCCTTGGACTCGGCGTGAGCCTCGAGAAGGCGTTGAATCGCACCGCGTGCCAGCTCTCGCCGAAGGCCCTTCTTGACGTGCCGCGCATGGCGCACGTGCCTGAGTACGGCGTGCCAGTTGGGTACGGCCTGCAGGCTTCGTCCGGTTTCGACGAGCAGTTGCCCGAGCATGGCGTGGGCCTCGATATCTTTCGGGTCCAGCTCCAAGGCACGCTGGTAGGCCTCCTCAGCACACTCGAAGGCGCCGCCGTGCCCGTAGAGATTCCCCAGCCGCACCCAGAGAAACGATCGCTCAGGCTCCTTTTCGATCAGCGCCTTGAGGTGCGCTTCTCCGTCGGTCGCGTAGCGCATCGGCACGTTGTCGAAAGTGGCGGCGCGTCCAAGAATGACCGGCAAGTCTTTTCCACCAAGCATGGCGCCCGCGGTGAGGACTAGGAGATGGTTGGCGGTTCCCCGGGGAAGTCGCCAGGGCCCGCCGGCATCACACTTCCGACACCGGAAGTACCCCGTGAAACCAACGGCGTTTTCAAAAGCATCTGGAGCCCGCGACTTGATGACCTCCGGATCAAGAGTGACGATCCCAAGCTCATACTTACCCATGGCGCCGCACGCCCCGCAGATAAGGGCCATGGGTTTGGGAAGCCGCGGCACTTGGCTAACGTGCACGCGACGCAGGAAGGGCGAAGCGGTAGATGGCGCCGAGCGTGTTTTCGTCGTCCGTGACATGAGAAAGCCCTCCATGAGCCAACGCATTGTCCAGCGGTCACGGATAATATCCCTTGTCCCGCAAGGCGTCCAGAGGTGCCGCAGAAGACCTCGTCCGGGGTCCCTGACAAAGTTCCGGCGGCTCGGTTTTGACCCTGTGAGGGGTCAAGGTGTGTAGCCACGGGTGCAGCGCAGCGGAACCCGTGGAATCTGGACGTAAAAAATGAACCCGCCCCGGCAGGGGCGGAGGAAACCAGGCGACTCGCCGCTGGCATTCTTGTTCCGCCGCAAGTGTCATGCACCCTTTCGTCCGCCGCACCAGATTGTGAGTTGGCCGTGTGCATAGCGCAACAGTGCCACGACCGCCCTACAATGGGGGAAGGGGTAAGGACATGGCCCGTGGGGCGTTTCATAACTACCGATGCTGCCGGGAGTTGCGCGCGATCCCGCTTGTCGCCGCGATCCTATGCGCCGCAAACGCTCTTGGGCAGCAGACTCTCTACGTGAACCAAGCGGCCACGGGGTCCAATGGTGGGACGTGCTGGGCGGACGCGTTCGTTGACTTGCACGACGCCTTGGCAGTCGCTCTGCCGGGCGACGAAATCTGGGTCGCCGCTGGGACCTACAAACCCGACCGGGGAACCGGCGACCGCATGATGTCTTTTGAACTGGTCAGCGGCGTGGGAGTCTACGGGGGCTTTTCGGGCGCCGAGACCTGTCGCGACGAACGGAACCCGCAGACCTACGTCGCGGTCTTGAGCGGCGATCTTCTGGGCAACGACGATCCCTTATTCGTTCCCACAAGTAACTGCTGCTACGCGCGCCCGGATGAGGTCGGTTGCGAGGATCCCGCCT
>SBAX01000273.1 GCA_005240095.1 Phycisphaera mikurensis | reverse complement strand
GCCCGGCTGGATCAGATGATGGCGGCGTGAATCCCATGGCCGGAAGTCTTACACAAAAACGGCTGAATCGATTCCACTTGAACCCCGAGCCAAGACATGGTGGCCCCGGGACTGAGTGGCTTTGATTGGTCGCCCGATGCCTGGAAGCACATCAACGGCATCATCGAGGCGGCGCAGGACGGGGACGCGGCGAAGATGACCGACTTGTGGATGGCCAATCCCATGATGAAAGCGGCGGACGAGAATCCCGCCGTCGCCCCGCGCATCCGCCGGCTCGTGGCCGAGAACATGCGTTGCTGGTTGGCAAACCCCACGCTGGAGAAATCCCTTCGCCCGCCCGCGACGCAGAGGCTCGCGGAGATCCAGGCACCGACCTTAGTGATCGTTGGTGACCGCGACAGCGCGGACATGCAGCGGATCTGTGCCAAGCTGTCTGCGGAGGTCGCCGGCGCCCGCAAGGTGGTCATTCTCGGCGCCGGACACATCGTGAACATGGAGCGACCCGAAGAGTTCCAGCGCGCCCTCGTGGGATTCTTGCAGTCTTAGCGGCCGGGGTTGCGGCTCCGCGCTATTGCTCATGCCGACATTTCTGGGCATCGATTATGGGAAGAAGCGCATCGGTCTGGCGGTCAGCGATGCCGGCGGGAAGATGGCCCTGCCGCTGACCACCGTTCAGGCCCATGGGACCTTGGCTCAGCATGCCGTGGCGGTGATCGCCGCCTGCGAGGATTTCGACATCGACGCGTTCGTGCTCGGCCTGCCCCTCAACATGGACGGCACCGAAGGTCCGCAGGCCAAGCTGGTCCGCCGATTTGGCGCCGAGCTGCATCGCGCCGGCGGCAAGCCCGTTCACTTCTGGGATGAACGCCTTTCCTCCCGCAGCGCCGCCGAATTGTTGCAGCCTGCCAAGCTGACCCGCAAAAAGAAAAAGCACGCCCTCGACACCATCGCGGCGAAGGTCATGCTCCAGGAGTTTCTCGACTCCCTGGCCTAGGCGGACCGAGCCTGTTGTTGCCGCAGATTTCGGGGTTATGATTCGCCGCGCATGCTGACCCTGCGTAACGTTCGCAAGAGCTTTGGGCGGATCGTGGCAGTGGACGATCTTTCGCTCACTATTAAGCCCGGCGAAGTGTTCGGGCTGCTGGGTCCCAATGGGGCTGGCAAGACGACGACTGTGAACATGGCCGTCGGACTGCTGCGGCCCGACCAAGGCACGGTTGAGATTCAAGGTGCCGGAGCGCCCGATCAACCCCGGGTGCGCGGCAGAATCGGCGTCGCTCCGCAGGCGCTGGCTCTCTACGATGAACTCACCGGCGAAGAGAACCTTGCTTTCTTTGGCAAGCTTCAGGGTCTGACCGGGCGGTTGCTGGCGGACCGTGTTCAATGGGCGCTGGAGTTCGTGGCCTTGACTGATCGCCGTCGCGATCGCGTGAGCACCTACTCGGGAGGCATGAAGCGGCGGCTCAACATCGCCGTGGCCATGATTCACGCCCCGTCCCTGCTCCTCCTGGACGAGCCTACGGTGGGTGTCGATCCTCAGTCGCGGAACGCCATCTTTGAGAACATTCTGGCCCTTAAAGGCAAAGGCCACACCATCGTCTACACCACGCACTACATGGAGGAGGCCCAGCGCCTGTGCGACCGCGTCGGAATCATGGACCACGGACGCCTCCTGGCCCTCGACACAGTTGAGGGCCTGATCACCGCCCACGGTGGGAAGAGCGTGCTGTTCCTCGAGCGCGAGGATGGTGAGCGGCGCATCGAGACCGACGATCCGCTGCGCGAGCTGGTCGGTCTGCCGAACAACGGCGCTTTGCGGCGGTTTCGGCTCGAGCGTCCCAACCTGGAGAGAGTGTTCCTGCACCTGACCGGACGGGAGCTGCGCGACGCATGAAGGCGATTCTTGCCCTGGCGACCAAGGACTTGCGGCTCCTGCTCCGTGACAGAGTGGGCTTCTTCTTCACGTTTTTCTTCCCTCTCTTGTATGCCGTTTTTTTCGGAGCCATTTTTTCGGCGCAGGGGCGGGGAGCCTCGGCCCTGAACGTCGTCGTCGTGGATGAGGACCAGACGGACGCCTCGAAGGCTTTTGTTGCCGAGCTGAACGATTCGCCCGAGCTCGAGGTGTCCACGGCCTCCCGCGAGGAGGCCGTCAATCTCGTTCGCCGCGGGCGACGTGTCGGCTACATCGTGCTGCCGCCGGGGTTCGGCCAGGCTCGGGGGCGCGTCTTCGGCGGTGAATCGGTCAAGCTGGAAACGGGAATGGATCCTTCGCGCATGGCCGAGGCCGGTCTCCTGCAGGGCGTTTTGACCAGGCACATGTACCGGGGGATTCAGGACGCTTTCTCCAACCCCAGCGTGATGCGCAAGCAGTTGAGTGAATCGCTGGCCGACGTCCAGGCGTCGGCGGACATGGACCCCGCGTGGCGAACGACCCTCCAATGGTTCCTTCCCGTGATGGACCGCTTCCTTGCGGAGCTGCCCAGCGGAGAAGGGATGGGGCGCGCCTTTCAACCCTTCGAGATCGAATCGAAGGATGTGCAGGTGCGCCGCGGGGGTCCGCAGAATTCCTACGAAATCTCCTTCCCCCAGGGGGTGATCTGGGGCGTGATGGCGTGTTCCGCAGGCTTCGGCATCTCCCTGGTTGTCGAGCGGACACGTGGCACGCTCGTGCGCCTGCGGATCGCGCCCATCGGGCGGATGCACATCCTCGGCGGCAAGGCGATTGCGTGTCTGCTCACGACCATGGGCGTCCCCGCGCTGCTGCTGGCGCTGGGCGTGGTGGCATTCGGGATTCGCCCGGACTCGTGGGCGCTCGTATTCGTGGCCGTGGCTTCGATGGGGCTGTGTTTCGTGGGCATCATGATGATGCTCTCGGTCATGGGCAAGACCGAGCAGGCGGCGGGAGGCATCGGCTGGGCGGTGCTCACGGTGATGGCCATGATCGGCGGAGGCATGATTCCCCTCTTTGTGATGCCGCCGTGGATGCAGACGATCAGTCACGCCAGTCCCGTCAAGTGGTCCATCCTGGCATTGGAAGGCGCTATTTGGCGAAACTTCTCGGCGTCGGAAATGCTCCTACCCTGCGCCATTCTCGTGGCCACGGGCCTGACGACATTCTTCGTCGGAACGCGCGCCTTCCGCTGGGCCCAGGAGTAGCGTTCCAATGGCAGGTCTCGCACATTTACGATGGCCGCTCCAAGAGCGGAGAGGCGCGGGGGCTTACGCCAAGAGGACCCGCGAATGCCGCCTGCGCGAAGTGGCGGTCGGCGTCAGCGCCTCCATAATGCAATCAGTCAGGGACCACTCATTCGCCGGAGAGATTCAGCACCTGGCGCGCCACGTCAGCCGATATTCGGAAGTCGAGTTCTTCTACCAATCTCGTCAATAACGGCGCGACGGTCGAGACCAGTCCGCGGCGTTTTGCCCTAATGAGCACACCCAGCACCCCAAGGGGTAGTAGGCCAAGCTCGCTGGCAACTGTCCGGCCGGTGCGCTCGTCAATGAGAACAACATCAGGCTTGACCTCGACCGCAAGAGCAAGGGCCTCCGCCTCCCCGACGTCCAAGCGCGCCAAAAGCCGTTGAAGCAAATCGCGATCCGAAGGGGCGCGAATCTCCACAAACGGAAGCGCGGCAAGATCGATCTTTGGGGGGCGATCGCTACCGGCGCGAAGCTCATTTGCGACGGCCGGCGGAATGAGGACCGCTCCGAAAAGCCGAGGCAGGACTTCGAGCAATTCGAGATGCGCGAGACAGACGATCGGCGATGTGTCACTGACGACTACAGTCACGCGTCAGACCTAAGGCTGCGTAGAGAGTGCTCGTCTTGGGCCACGTCCGCGAGCGTCGGACGATAAATGGCAATGGCCCGCTTGCGAAGCTGAGTCTCGAATTCGGACCGCGACAAATGTGCAAGACGGGCGGCGGCGTGCAAGTCGAGTCGCTCTGCGTCGAAGAGTCGGCAGGCAAATTCGATGACGGCGTCTTCCTCCGTAATACCCGCTTGACGGAGG
>SBAX01000228.1 GCA_005240095.1 Phycisphaera mikurensis | reverse complement strand
TAACGCGAGGTCGGCCACGGATTCGGCGATGCGCCCCATCCGCTCCACGTCGGCGCCGAGCTTGAGATTGAGAACGGGCTTCACGTGGATGCAGCCGACGCTGGCGTGGGCGTAGTAGCCGGCGTGAACGCCTTCGCGGTCGAGGATTCCCATGAGGCGCTCGATGTACTCTCGCAGCCGCGAGGGATCGACCGCAGAGTCCTCGATGAAGGCATACGGCTGGGCGTCGCCAGGCTTGGACATGAGCAGGCCCAGACCGGACGTGCGCAGCTTCCAGACGTCGGCCTGACGCGATGGTTCGGTCACAATCGGGGCGGCGTAGGCCGCGTGCATGGCCTGCGGATCCGCGATCAATTGGTCGAGCCGGCGGCGGAGTTCGCCATCGTCCTCGGCGAAGAACTCCACGACGAGCAGGGCAGCGGGATCGCCATGCAGGAAGTCGAAGCGCGGGGCGAGCGCCGCGTTCGAGCGCCCGGCGTCGACGATCAGCTTGTCAATGAGTTCCACCGCGGCGGGCTGGTGACGAAGGATGGCAGGAGTCGTCCCGAGCGCTTCAAGCAGCGATGCGAAGTGCAGAACAGCCAGTCCGGTTCGCCGCGGAAGGGCTATGAGTCGCAAGGTGACGGACACCACAATCGCCAGGGTGCCCTCGCTGCCGCAAAGGATGCTAATGGCGTCCGCGGGGGCACCGCACGGACCCAATCGGTCGAGCCCGTAGCCGCCGTTGCTTCGCAGCACTTTCGGGAAACGCCGGATGATTTCCTCGTAGTTGTCATCTCGAATGCGCGCCAATTCGCGCTCGATGTGCCGGCTTGCATCCGTTGGATGCGAGCCGCCAAAGGTCGCGATCTTTCCATCGGGCAGCACTACGGTCAGTTCGGCGACGTGGTCCACGGTCCGGCCGTAGACGATGGAGTGCGCCCCGCAGGAGTTGTTGGCGATCATGCCGCCGATGGTGGCCCGGCTGCTGGTGGCCACATCGGGGGCAAACTGAAGACCGTGGGGCGTCAGGTAGGCGTTAAGCTCGTCGAGCACCACGCCGGGCTGGACCACGACGGTCCTTGCGGCGACGTCCAGGGGACCGATGCGACGCATGAACCGCGAAAGGTCGAGCTGTACGCCGCCACCAACCGCTCCGCCGGCCAGTCCCGTGCCCGCCCCGCGAGCGACAATGGGAACGCCGGCGGTGCGGCACTCTTCGACCACGGCGACAACGTCCTGCTCGTCCTTGGGTAAGACCACGCCAAGCGGAACAATCTCGTAGATGCTGGCATCCGTGGCGTAGAGGGCGCGGGAGAGACGATCGAAACGCACGTCCCCTTTCGCCCGGGCACGGAGGCGCTGCTCCAGAGCCGGCGCCGGATCGGTGCAGATGGGAAGGCTCACCAGCCGCTCGTTCACCGCCGCTCTATCCCCGCATGGCAAAGGTCGTCCGGGCAAGCGCGAGCTTGCGGTAGGCAGCGGCGGTCCGTTCGGCCATGGCGCTGACCCCGTGGTGGCGGCGTACGTGCTCCATGCCGCCGGCGGCGATGCGTTCCGCCTCGCCGCGGTCGCGCAGGAGGGCCTCGATCACGTCCGCGAGAGCCTCGGCCGTCGCCTGGGAAAAGACCATCGCCGTTTCGCCGGGCACAAAGTGATCGCATGCGGCGTTGGGCAGGGCGATCACGGCCAGCCCTGCCGCCATCGCCTGCAGCGTATCGGCGCTGAACTCCGTATCTTGCGACGGACGAACGAACAGATCGGCTCCCGACAGCGCCGCGGTCAGATCCGGCAGGCCTTGAGCGAAGGTGATGCAGCCCGAAAGCCCTCGCAGCCGCACGAGCCGGCGAAGAGCGGGTTCCAGCGGACCGTCGGCGATCAGAAAGAGCTGCAGCTCATGGCCGCGGCCCATCAGAACTTCCATGGCCCCGATCAGCCGATCCAGCCCGCTGGGACGGACGAATCGCGAGGTACAGAGCAACGTGGCGACGCGCTGCGGATTTGCAAAACACGCCTTCCGGGCGGCCACGGGCACGCCGGGCCGAATGACCTCGATCAACTCCGCGGGTACACGGATCTGATTCTCCAGGAGCGCTGCAAGCGGTTGGCTGTAGGCATCATAGTGCACCGGACCGTGCCCGGGGAGCCGAGCCAACTGATCACAATCGACCAGGGAGGTGACCTGAAGGACCAGCTCCGCATCGAACTCTCCAGCGATAGAGGCGGCCGCACGGTAGGAGGCACAAGACATGGCGTGAACGACCGTAGGCGGCTGCGGGGAAAGCGCATCCAGGAGATGCTCGATGCGCCGCCCGCTGCGGGGCCAGCGAAACGGCGGGTGAATGACCGCCTGCACGGGCCCCAGGCAAAGAGCGCGAATCCTCGGGTCAGAGCTCACAAACCGCAGGGGGATGGCCTGATCGACAAGCCCGACCGAAAGGTGCCTCAGCACGACGCCAAAGCGGTCCAGCGCTTCGCCGTCCACGCAGATCACAGCGCTGACGTTGGGTGAGCGGGAACTCTCCGTCGGGTCGGGCACGGTCAGCATGGAACCAGCTGGGCCGCAGGCTGTCAAACGCATGGGCTTTAGCAGGTTTCGCCGGGTCGTTGCGTCGTCGCGCGGTCAGCTTTATCTTGCGGGTTTACGGCGCCCGAGCCAGACCGCATGGAACAACGTGAACACCGTCACTGGACTATCTGCCGCTGACCTGCCGCTGAGGCAGTCGGTGCTCACCATCGGCAACTTCGATGGCGTGCATCGCGCTCATCAGGAGCTCTTGCGCACCTCCTGCGTTCTGGCACGTCAAGCCCAAGCCCCTGCCGTGGTGCTGACCTTCGAGCCGCATCCGCTGACCGTTGTGGCGCCGGACAAGGCGCCCGCGCGGCTGACCACGCTGGAGGACAAGCTCGCGTACATCGAATCCACCGGCATCGATCTGACGGTCGTGGCGCGAAGTGAGCCCGACTTGCTGACGCTGGAGGCTGTAGCGTTCATCGAGGAGGTGGTGGTTCGCCTGTTCCATCCGGCCCACATTGTCGAGGGGCCCTCCTTCGGGTTCGGGCGGGGGAGAAAGGGAACGCCGGCGCTGCTCCAGGCTGAAGCGGGACGCTTTGGTTATGAGATGCATGTGGCCGAGCCGGTGATGGTCGACCTGTCGGGCGTTGAGCGGGCGATGGTGTCCAGCTCTCTGGTTCGAGACCTGCTCCGTCAAGGCAGAGTCGAGGAGGCCGCTCGGTGTCTGACCCGCCCCTACAGTATGGTAGGCCCGGTGATTCGTGGTCATGCCCTGGGACGCCGCATCGGCTTTCCCACGGCCAACCTCGGTCTCACGGAGCAGGTCATTCCCGCAGACGGTGTTTATGCCGGGCGGGCGACGGCGGCGGGGCAATCGTATCCCTGCGCCATCAACGTGGGTTTCGCCCCGACGTTCGGCGTGCAGGAGACTCGCGTCGAGGCGCACCTCCTGGACTTTGATGCCGACCTGTACGGAAAGCCGATCCGGCTGGAGTTTCTGCGCCGCCTGCGTGCCCAGGAGAAGTTCGTTTCCGCCGCGGCCCTGGCCAAGCAATTGCACGCCGACGTCGCCACGGTGCGGGAGCTGTTCGCGTCGACGGTTTCGATGACGGCGCCTTTGACCAAGATGTTCGACGATGCGGCAGCGCTGGTGTGCGGCTGGCGAAGGCCGCTGCTGATGACCCATGAGAAGCCTGACGGCGACGCCCTCGGATCGCTGGCCGCGACCTCGGCTCTTCTGCGTTCTCAAGGAGTCCAGCCCACTGCTCTCCTGTTTGACCTCATTCCCGATCGCTACGCGCTTCTCAACGAAAGCGACTTTTCGGTGCTGGGTCGTGACTGCAAACTGGATGAGCTGTCCCGCTGCGACGGCATTGTCGTGCTGGACACGTGCACGTACAGCCAGCTTCGACCTGTAGCCGAATGGCTGCGGGCCGCGCCGCAGGCGAAATTGGCCATCGATCATCACCTGACCCGTGATGATCTCGCCAAGGCATACGTGTTCGATGAGTCGGCGGCGGCCACGTGCCTGATTCTGTTCGAGTGGGCAAAGCACGCCGGCTGGCAGATTGACGCTCAAACAGCGCGGGCGCTTTTCGTGGGGCTGGCCATGGATACCGGCTGGTTCCATCATTCCAACACCGACGCTCGGGCTCTCGCCGCGGCAGCCGAGCTGCTTCGCCTCGGTGCCCGGCCGCACATTCTTTACGAGTCCCTCTTCCAGCAGGATTCGGCCCCCCGCGTGCGCCTGCTGGGGGCAGCGCTGGGCAGCCTGGAACTGCTGTCCGAGGGCCAACTGGCACTCATGACCCTGGACCGTGGCGCCTTCGCGTCCGTCGGCGCCACGCCCGCCGACACGGAAGACATCATCAACGAACCCCTGCGCATCGCGGGCGTGAGAGTCTCCGCCCTGTTGGTCGAGGCGGGTGATGGCGTGATCCGCGTAAGCCTTCGAAGTCGCGCCACGGAAAGCGGCGACGATGTCGATGTGAGCGCGGTTGCCCAGTTTCTGGGTGGGGGCGGCCACCGGCACGCCGCCGGCGCCAAGGTATCCGGCACGCTGCGCGGCGTGCGTGAGCTACTCCTGTCCAGGCTGAGTGGCAACCTGTAGCGACGTTGGGCGAGGCCTACTTTCCGCCTTCGCACATGGGCTTGAGGGCCTTGAGAAGCTGGCGGTCGAGGTCGGCGGACTTATCGGTGATCGGGCAGATGAACATCTCGCTGCGGCGTTGACCAGCACCCTGAAGGCGGGCGAGAAGGCGAGCGACGCGGCGCATGCACTCTTCGGTGTCGGGGCTGCGCTGCCCGACCGTTTCATTGACCACAATCACGTCGCTTTCGACGAGGCCGTGGTAGGGTTGCTGCAACTGAATGCGTGTGGCCAGCTCGTCGCCGAGGGGCGAATAGAGGAAACCGCGCATCTGAGTTGCGGTGACATCGCAACGCTCTTCGGAGGGGTCGCATGCGTCGTCGCGGTCGCGGCCAAAGAGGCCGAATATCTCCGAGGCGAACGCCGCGGTGTCGTCGAGAACACGCTGCAACTCCCGGGCTGCATGGCTCGTGTCGCGAAAAACGTCGCGGACCGACGCAGGAAGCGGCATCACGAATACCCGATGATCATACGGATAAGCACATCGCAGGGTGGGGTCGGCGTCGGCCTCGACCACGACGGAGCCGTACCGATCGCGTTTGTGGATGGCCGACAATGCCTCGGGAAGGATGGCGAAGATCTGGTCGTCGTCGTATTCCATCCACCGTGCCGAGGCAACGCCGCATTTTTCGGTAGGTTTCGCGGGGGGCTTGGCGGCGTGTTTATCGGAGCCGGACTTGACGAGGCGGATGTAGTGGGGCTCGTTTTTGTACAGCCCATGGATCATCGCCTGAATCAGGGCGCTCTTGCCTGACCGGCGCGGACCGCTGATAAAGGTTACGGATAGACCCACCCTCTACCGCCTCCCGACGACGCAGCCCCCCACCTACCGCACGCATAAGCACCCCGCACCGAATGATAGGCACGTCCCAAGCCCCTAGCCACATGGCCGGGAAAGCGGCGGAAACGACAGAAACACACAATCAGGGCTGTGGAGCCTCGCCGGATTTCGGACTTGGGGCAGGAGCGGGACGGACCACGATTGGTACGGCAAGCTCGAGCCGCATAACCGGGGCCTCCATCGGCGTGGCGAAGAGGTCGGCGCTCAAACGGGCGATCCGCGCGGCGCACCAGGCTCGCTCGTCTGATTGCTCGGCCGTGAGCCGATCGTACCAGGAACGCAGGATCTGCATCTGCAGGAACCCGATGGTCCGGATCGCGTCCAAGCGCTCGTTTTCGAGCTTGAACCAGTCGTTGATCCGCTCCTCAGCCTGCATGAGCAGGGAGGCGGCCGCCGGCTCGCCGCCACGTGCGGCAAGCAATCGGCAGCGCAGAAGCCGGGAGAAAAACGCATAACGGTCCCCCTCGGACGGCAGATCATTGGTCACAGGCTCGAGGGCAGAGAGAGCGGCCGATGGGTCAGGATCCATGGCTCGGAGGCAAGCCTGCCAGAAGGCGGCGGCGCTGGCCACCTGAGCATTGGCGTCTTCCAGCAGGGGAGAAAGCTCCGAAGCGGCGCGCCGCGGGGAGCGGGGCTCATCCCCCTGCGGAAGCTGAAAATACGCGGCGAGCGCGCCTGCGAACGCCGTGAGCGTCTGGTGATGATGGTCCAACTCCTGCTTGCGTACGGCGGCGTCATCATCGCCCTCGGCGATGATGGACTGGTCTAGGGCCTGATGGGCAGCGACAAGGAATTCTTCCGCGCGTGCTATGCTTTCGTTGACGAGCGTATCTCGCTGCGGGTCGTCGCGCTCAATCTGAAGAAACCGATCGGACGCGGCGGGCTCCAGCGTCCTGGCGAGGACGAGATTCGCCGCGGAAAGGAGGGCGTGGGCCTTGTCGAGAGGCTGCTCCGCTTTGGCACCGGCGGCGGCGATTTCCCGAGCAGCCTCACTTAGGTCCCGCGATTCGCCGTTGGCGGTGATCGGGCGCAGGACGGGCGTAGGCAGGGGTGGGGACGCAGAACCCGCTTCAGAGGGCCGCGTCGGGCCCGTCATGGCCGCTACGGCAAGGAACATCGAACCAAGGCTCACGATGCGCAAGAAGATTCCTCCATAATGCTGGCCCAGTCTACACCACGATGCGACGGGCCGAAACCGTGGTTTTGACCTGGCAACTTCGCAGGGCTACAGTTTTCGACGCAGCAACGTACGGCCGAACAGGGAGAAACCCCGCAGCCGATGGATCAACGCACACATCGCCCCGACCACCATGCCGCGCCCGAGCAAGAAGGGCTGCACCCCTCGCCAGGCGGGCAAGCGATCGTAACTGCGTGGCTGCTCTCGCTTGCCTTCCATGGCCTGTTCCTGGGGGCCATGCTTCTCATTGTCTTCCCTTTCGCCGCCGCAGAGCGGAGTGCGGACTTGCCGGTTGTCCATGCCCAAGTGGTCGGCGACGTGGATGCCGCCCCCGTGGCCGTGCCTACCCCGGCCAATCTGCAAGCCGGCGGCTCGCCCTCCGAGGGGCCGCGGTTCTCGCCGGACCCAGCGGCCGCCGAGATTCAGCGAGTTGCCCCCAAAGCCGCGGAGACGGCGCCGGATCTGTCGGTCATCGGCATCGGCTCGGCATCCACTGACGCGGCCCAGCTCGGGCTCGCCCTGGACGGCGGGGGCACGGGGCCGGAGTTCTTCGGAGTCGCTGCCAACGCTCCGGGAGCGCGGTCGATTGTCTACGTGGTCGATCGCAGCGGCTCGATGGTAGATACGTTCGACCGCGTCCGGGCGGAGCTGAAGCGGTCGATTTCCGCACTGCGCCGCAGCCAGAAGTTCCATGTGATTTTCTTCAATGCCGCCCAGCCGCTGGAGAACCCGCCGATGCGCCCGGTGAATGCCATCGACGCGCACAAGCAGCAGTTCTTCAACTTCCTCGACGGCGTCTCGCCGGGCGGAGGCACGAAGCCGGAATCGGCCATTCGCCGGGCACTCGCCTTGGAGCCGGACATCTTGTACTTTCTGTCCGACGGCGTGTTTGACGCGAGCCTGGTGCAAAGGCTCAGCGAGTGGAACCCCCAGCGTCACACGCGGATCTACACGATTGCCTATCTGGATCAGACGGGTCGGCAGTTGCTGGAGACAATCGCCCGCGAACACGGGGGCGAGTTCAAGTTCGTGTCGGAAGACGACCTGCCGTGATGAGGAAATGGCGAGCGGCAAGCACCAGGCGGCCTACGGGAGCCCGACGCGTTGGGCTTCGGCGGGGGTGCGTCCTTTCGTTTCTCCTTCCCGCCACGATCCTCTTCCTGAGCAGCGCACGAGCCGATCAGCTTGTGGTCAAGGGTGAAAACCACACCATTGCCAAGGTGCTGAGTCTCGAAAAAGGACAGTTGCAGGTGCGCCTGGCCGATGGGCGAACGCAGGGGTTCTGGATCGACCAGATTGAGCTGCTGCTGGTCGATCGAGGAGGCGTCTTCGAGGACTTCAATCAGGCGGAACGTTTCCTGTCCGCAGGCGAAGCCGAGAAAGCGGCGGTGCGTTTCGAGCGAGCGTTGCGACTCTGCGGGGACTTCTGGCCGGAGGTTTGTGCCGCCCGGCTGGCGGCGGCGTATGATCGTACGGGCCAGCTCGACAAGGCCACGATGAACTTCATCCGCGTGGCCCGAGGACGGTTCGCAGGCCCGTCCGCGGCGGCGCGATTGATGCCGCAGAACATTCCCGCCAAAAGGGATGCCAAGTTCACCCGGTCGCTCGATCAGCTCGACTCGGCCTTGGACCACGAGCCCGGCGTTTCGCTGCGGGTTTTGTTCCAGACTCTCCGGTACGAGATCCTCGTTCGCACCGGGGACGAGCGGGCGAGCCGCGCTCGCGGGCAGGTGGCGCTAGGCAGGATTCCGGATTCAGTCGGTTCGGAGCAGGTCTACGCCGTCGTCCACGGCGCTCTTCGCGAGGCCTTGCGGGAGGAGATCAATCCGGATCTGCTCGCTGCCCTGAACCGCGCGATTCAGGATTGTCCGGACGCTACATTGCCGAGTTTCCTGCTGCTCAAGGGCGACACGCTGCTTCGAACCGCAGCGAGTCGAGACGACCTGATCCGGGCGAGCTGGCCGTTCCTGCACGTGGCGGCCTACCGGCCGAGCGATCCACGGGCAGCGGATGGCCTGGTCGGCGGGGCCGTGGCCCTGGAGCGGATGGGTCGCCGGGAGCACGCAATCAGCCTGCTGGAGGAATGCCTGACCCAGAAGAATGCCCGCGAGGAAACGCGACGCAGCGCGGAAGAGGCCCTCGCCCGGTTGCGCGGAGTGAAGCCGTGAGAGACACGGATCCATACGACAGGAAGGAGTCATGATGCGAGTCGCCATTCTGACCGTGTTTCTCGCCGCGGTGCTGGTGATGCTGCTGTCCGGTCCGGCGTGGTCTCAAACCGCAGGCGCGGCGGAGGCGGTGAGCAGCAGTCTGAAGTACTTCGACTTTTTCGTCGTCAAAGGCGGCTGGATTGCCTACCTCATCATCGTCCTCTCCGTGGTGGCGATGGCCCTGGCCATCGAGCACTGCACTTCGATCCGCCGCATGACCGTGGTTCCGCCCGACGTGGTGGCGGAGGTCCGCACCATGATCGATGAGCGCCGATACGCGGAGGCCGTCCAGTACACCACCGAGGACCCGAGCATGATCGCCTACGTGGTCAACGCAGCGCTGCTTGAAGCCCCGAATGGGTTCGCGGCCATGGAGCGGGCCTTGGAGGAAGCCCTGGAAGCGCGGTCGGCCAGGCTCTACCGAAAGATCGAGTATCTCAACATCATCGGGAACGTAGCACCGATGCTGGGGCTGTTCGGAACGGTGGTGGGCATGATTCTGCTCTTCGCGGAAATCCACGCGGCCGACGCGTTTCCACGAGCCCAGGTCGTTGCCGATCAGGTGGCCGTGGCGTTGATCACCACTTTCTGGGGACTGGCCGTGGCTATTCCCGCTCTTTCCGTCTACGCCGTTTTCCGCAACCGCATTGACGTCCTCACCGCGGAATGCGCTCTGGCCGCCGACCAGATCCTGTCTGTCTTCAAACCCGTCGTCTCGACCACTACGGTGAGCGCCGCCCCGGCCCGAAAGGAGGCCCATGCGCTACAAACGTAGACGAGAGGCGGCCGGCCCGGTCACCAGCTTCAACTTCACGCCGCTCATCGACGTTATCTTCACCCTGACCATCTTCTATATGCTGGTGACGCAGTTTTCGTCGGCGGAGCTGGTGCCACTGCGTCTGCCCGAGCCGCAGGACAGCCGTGCGGTGGCCGCCAAGATTCCTGATCGAGTGGTGGTGAACTGCCGCCTCGGCGACCCCGCGGAAGGCGGCGGCGTGCTCTACAGCCTGGGACCGAACATTCCGGAGTCGATCGCAGTGATTTCCGACCGGCTGGCGGCGATGAAGGCCCAGCAGCCGGAATTGAAATTGCTGATCCGCGCGGATAAGCGACTCGCTTACGCCGACGTTCGCGTGATCATGCGAACGGCCGGAGAGCTGGGTATCGAGCTGCTCAACGTGGCCGCCCACATGAGCGAGGCAGACTAGGTGTGACGGCATGACCGCGATCGATGCAGGTGGGCCGGGTTGGTGGCCGGCAGGTACGCGCGCGATTGCCGCCGCCTCGGATGAGACCGTCCACTTCCTGCCCCCGCGCCGGCAGTTTCGCAAGCCCCGGCCCACGCCGATTGCTCTTGTGCTCGCGCCAATGGTCGACATGAGCTTTACCTTTCTGATCTTCTTCGTCGCCACGACGCGTTGGGAGTTGCCCGAAGGAGTCATGACTTCCCAGATGCCCCGATGGACGGGCCAGGGAGCCAGCGCCGTCCCGCTTCCGGAGACGCCGGTCATCGTGCGCCTGTCGCAGAAGCCGGGCGAGGCGGACGAGTACGCCATCCGAATCGATCGGTTCACCGAGGCACCGACGAGCTTTGGCGAGCTCGCGGCCTTCCTCGACAAACTGCAGACCACGCCGGGCTTCGATGAGAACACGCCGGTGGTCATTGTCGCGTCCGACGAGGTGCGGTGGGATCACGTGGTGAGCTGCTGGAACGCAGCCCTGCGCGCGGAGTGTAAGAACATTGCGTTTGCGCAACCATAATCATAGGCAATTACAATTACGAACTAGTATTCGCGCCGCGTGACACCGATGAGTTACCAGTTACCAGTTACCAGTTACCGGATTGTGAGCAGTCGCTGCCGCGCAGGGTGGGTGGCTGTTTTGTTGTCCTGTACGACTGCGCTGGCTGCGGAGCCGAGGCCGATCCCACCCGCCGAGGAGCTGCGGCTGAACACGGTGCAGTTTCGGGAATGGCTCAAGGCCCGCGGGCTGACTGAGCTTCTCGACCTGCACCTGCGCGACTTCCCCCCTACAGACTCCACGGCCACTCTGCTGATGATGCGGGATGTCAAACTCGCCCAGTTCGCGGACCGTTCGCGGTCCACGGAGGAGCGCCGTGCCGCGATCGCTGAGGCCGATCGCATCCTCGAACAGCTCGTACGTGACCTTCCTCAGGACCGCCGGCGTCTGACCTGGCAGTACACTCTGGCGTACTCCCTGCTCTACGACGAGGCCGAGCCGTACGCCACAAACATCCTGTACTTCGGGGGCAGCGCCGAAGACCGCGACCGCTTGAGCGGGCTCATGAAGCGGGCACTGGACACAGTGCGCTCGCTGACCCATTTCATCGCCGAGGAATACACGCGAATTGATCGCCTGTCGGTTGAAGAGTTCGAGGAGCTCGAGCGACGCGGGTACCTCGAAGAGCTGGATCGCCTGGCGCCCAGCGCGGACTACTTGCTCCTTTGGGTCCTGTTCTACGACGCCTTGCCCCGCAGCGATGGCGATCCGACTCGCGCCGCGGAGCTTCGCGAGATCCTGGACACTCTGGCGATTAAACCGGCGTTCATCCAGACTCCACACGACAAGAGTCGCATCCAGGTCCAGGCGTCTCTGCTGGCGGGCATGACGCACCGGCGGGTGAACGATCACGCGAGCGCCCGGGAAAACCTTGACCGCGCCCTGATCATCGCCGAACGCTTCACCGATCAGGCGGAGAAAGCGCGTCTCGCCTGGGCCATAGCCCTGGCAGGGGTGGAGGCCGCACGCAACGAGCGCGACGACGGGCGGTTGGATTCCGCCATCGCCGCCACCGCGAGGCTGAAAAACTGGGGTAAGGGGCAGAAAGATCCGTTTGCCCTGCGCTTCGTGGCCGCATTGCTTGAGCGATCGATCCACCGGGCGCGGGCTGCGGCGCAGGAAAAGGCGGGGCGCGTGGTCGAGGCCAACGCTTCGCGCGAGCAGGCGTGGATGTCACTGGCCCGGGTGGTCAGCGACTACCCGGACCGAAAGGACACGATCTACTCGACGATCTTCAATCAGCTCGATGCCAAGGCCGATCCTGTGACACTCGATCCCTTCGAGCAGTGCGCGCTCATGACGGGCCTCATCGCCCAGGCCGAGCGGCAGCCGGAAAGCTCGCGTGAGCTGCTCGACCGCGCCGTGGCATTGGGCGAGTACTGGCTTTCGCACCCGACGGACAACGCGCAATTACTTGCCCCCGAGGTGCTGTTCGAGCTTGGCGTGTCACACTATCGAGGCGGCGATCGCCTTGCGGCGGCGCGGCGGCTGATCGAGGTGGCCGGCCAGTATCCGCGAAGCGGTCCGGCCTTCCCGGCCGCGAACCTGGCCGTGCAGCTCGCCGCGGAACTCTACGGCGAGCAGCCCACGCCGCCGGAGATCACCCGGCTCTATCGCCGCGCCCTGGAGACGCTGCTGGATCAGTATCATCACACGGAGGAGGCCGGCTACTGGCGCTTTTTCTATGCCCAGCTTCTCGATGAGTCCGGCGAATTCGCGGCTGCCGAGCGAGAGTACAGCAAAGTTGACGCCGCCCACGACCATTTCGTCGAAGCCGGGTTTCTGGCACTGCGGGCGGCATTCTCCGAACTGCAACGGCTATCGTCGAAGCCTGACGCCGCGGTCCCATCGCTTTCCGCCGGCGCGGACAAGGTCATTGCGCTCTATCGCGACTTCACGGTACGGGCCAAGAAAGTCCTCGGCGACGGCGCATCTGGTGAACGCCAAGCCTCCGCCAGGCGCTTGCTGGCCGAGGCCCAAGTCGTCGCTGCGGAGGCCTTCATGCTCGAGGGGGTCAACCGTGCCCAACAGGCCATCGAGCTTCTTGCCGACTTCGAGGAAGCGGCGGCAGAAGGATCCCACCTTACGGCGCGAGTGTGGCGCGTCCGCCTGCTGGCGTATCAGGCCCTTGGACGCCTCGATGAGGCCGCCAGTGCCCTGCCCAAGTATGTGGCGGCCGACAGTGCTCACGCCGGCACTACTTTGCAAACCCTCTATACGTCGCTCAGCAACGCAAATCGCCCAGCGGGACCGGATGCGGCGCGAAATGCCCAGCGCACCGCGGAGCTCGCTCTCTTGTTGGCTCAGCAACTGGTCGATTGGTCAGCGAAGAACGACCCATCGGTCATCGGCATGGACCGGCGGGCCCTGCGCGTGCAGCTGGCCGAGGCGCATCTCCGCGCGGGTCATGCCCAGGAGGCTCAGAAGATCTTCCAGGAAACGGCCGCAGCCAAGCAGGACGGGCAGGCAGACAGGGCCACCGATATTCTGGCGTCTTTCGGCCAGGCAGAGGCAGCCTTCCAGCAGGGACGCTTCGCCGAGGCCCTGCCCACGTACAACAAGCTGGCCACCACCCTGGCCGTCGAGCACCCGTTGCGCTGGAAGGCGCTTTTGCGTGATCTGCAATGCCGCACGGCCCTCAAGGAGCCGCCCGCGGGGATTCTTAAGGTCATCGAGCAGCAGAAGTTCCTCTTCCCCGACTTGGGCGGGCCGGAGATGGCCGCGGAGTTCGAACGCCTTAAGCGCGAGAACGAACGCAGGTAGGCTATGGCCTGCGGGCTACGGCCTAACGGCGTTGAAACGGGCGGTTGCCAATCAGGAGCGTCTTGTCCTGGAACTGAACTGCCTCGCCGTCGGCGGTGAAGAAAAGATCGGGCAGAAAAGGAGTCAGCCTCAGGTCCCCGTTCCAATTGAGATAGAGGTAGCCGTTTCTCACGTGAACTCGGGCGGACTCCTTCTCGCCGTGCGATGACGCTTCATAGTCGCCGACGAAAACTTTCCAGGCCGGATCGTCAGGCCCGGGACGTTCTCCCGGCCGGTCGTTGAGGGGCAGATAGTCAACGCCCGTAGGACCGAACATCTCCACCGCCACGGCGTCATTGTTGTCCAGCGCGAAAACGAATCGCCGATCACGCACTGAAAACTCCGTGGGCGAGTGTACGGCAAGCTTGAGCTTCGTCTCGCCGATCTGGCAGGAGAGGGCGTCTTCGTCGATCCGGAACGTGTAGAGCCCTTCGCGCGCCAGGTATGTCCCCTCAAGCCGAGCGAGCTGTCCTCGTTCGACCGTGACGGAGGGCTTCGCTGGCGGCACACCCGGCCCTTTGGGCTGTGCGACGGACTGAATGGCCAACTGGGCGACTCGCTGGCTTGGGTTCAGGCCGCTGGAGGAGTTGGTCAAAGCCACGATGCCGAACTGTTCCGCCGGCAACCACGCGATCGTCGCGGAATAGCCATATCCGGCCCCGGAATGGGTCAGAATGGTGTTACCCATTCGCGAATGCACCGCCACGCCCAGGCCATAGCCTCCGGTCTGATCCTTTAGGACAAACTGGGGCTTGTACATCTCTGAAAGTAGGCTCTGGCCCACGATCTGCCGTCCATCGACGCGCCCGCCCTGCAAGTGGAAGAGGACGAATCGGGCCATGTCGCTGGCCGAGGAATACAGTCCGCCGGCCCCTACCATGGGAATGGGAGTCGTCGGCAACGGTTCTCGTCCAAGATGGCCTTTGGCGAACGAGGGTCGGCCCACCGCCTCTTGATAGTCATAGGTGGTGTCCTTCATGCCCAGCGGCAACAGCAATGCCTCCTTCATGAGCATGGCGAATGGCTTGCCCCCCTGGGCTTGAAGCACCCAGGCGGTCAGGTCGAAGCCCAAGTTCGAGTAGCTGTGCCTGCGGCCTGGCGGATACTTCAGCCAGGTCTGGGAGATGCTGCGGATGTGCTCATCGAAGGGGCACGTGCCGTCGTCGTAGTTGTTGCCGCAGGGAGCTTCGTGCGGCAGTCCGGACCAGTGGCCCAGCAATTGCCGCAGGGTAATCTTATTGGCTTCATCTTCGCCGAAGCGACTCCTCACGGTGAAATCGGGCATGTGCTTGGTCAGCGGGTCATCGATCCCCAGCCGGCGCTTCTCAGCCGCGACGAAGAACCCGGTCGCCGTCACAGTCTTGGATACGGACTGCACGCTAAAGAGCGTATCCGGCGTAACCCGGTTGCGCTTTTCCTGATCGGCGAAGCCGAATCCTTCTGCCCAGATGACGCCGTCCCGGTCAACGAGTGCGATCGCGGCCCCCGGCACTTTGGCCTGTTCCATCTGCCGGGGAAGCTCGTCTTTGATCTTGGCCACAAGCTGTGTGTGGCGAGCGGCGCCGCCTGGCGACTGGAGGGGCGCCCAAGCCAGGGTGAACATGCCAAGCAGAGTAACAGCGTGCATAGAGGTAGACTCCAGGGCTTCGACGCCTTCCGACAACCCGCCGCGGAAACGAAGCGGCCCCCGCAGGAACATTCGGCATGGGCCCGCGATTATTTCGTGGCAACCTGCACGGCTTGTGGGCGCACCCAGTGCCGCTATATTGAGCGGCCAATTGACGGAGGCTCAACGATGCGGGCGTTTGGTTTGATCGTCTTGGGAGTCGGCCTGATGGCGAGCTGGGGCTGCATGCCCAAGTTGGATGTGGAGTCGCTCAAGGCGATGCAGCCGGCACGTCCGCCGGAGATGGATCGCTTGGGCGGCTTCATCGGGAAATGGGAAGGCAGCGGAGAGATCCGCATGGCCGTGCTCACGGAAGTGCTGCCGACCACGGGCGTCAGCACCAACGCGTGGGACTGCGACGGGCGCTGCATGCTCGAACATGACGAGTACGAGATGGGCGACCTGGGAAGCGTCTCGGACGTGAGCGTGTGGACCTGGGACCCGAAGGGCAAGGTCTTTCGCATCCATCGATTCGACAGCATCGGTGGAGTGGCCGTGGGCACAGCCGACTATCACGAAAAATCACAGACCTGGCGGCTGAAGTCGAAGACGCAGACGCCATGGGGCGCGATGGTCAGCCGCGGCACGGTCAAGATGGTCGACGAGGACACGCTGGAGTGGACGTGGGACGAGTGGCCCGCGTGGGACTGGCTGGGGCTCTTCAAGATCGCAGAAATGAAGGGCACGAATCGACGGAGGTAGGATGAAGAGTTACCAGGTACGAATTACCAGTTACCAATTACGGCGTATTCGCCCTCCGTCGCTTCGTCGCTTCGTCGCTTCGTCGCTTTGCCAGGCCCGCTCCCTTATGGTTGCGGTACTGATCACATGGTGCCTTCGCGCCCTCGTGCCTTCGTGCCTGGCGGAGGATACGCATCCCTTTTCCGTACACGACATGCTGGCCATGGAACGGCTCAGCGACTGGCAGGTGTCGCCCGACGGCAAGCGAGTTGTGTTTGTCGTGCGGGTTACGGACCTCGAAGCCAATCGTGGACGCACCGATCTCTGGCTGGTCGATATGGACGGAAGCGGCTTGCGGCGGCTGACGTCTCATCCCGACGCCGATCACTCGCCGCGCTGGAGCCCCGACGGCAAGCTCGTCTATTTCCTTTCCACGCGGTCGGGCTCGTCGCAGATCTGGAGAATCGCCGCCGATGGCGGGGAGGCCGAGCAGGTTACCCGGGAACCGCTGGATGTGGGCACGTTCATCCTGTCGCCGGACGGCACTCATTTCGCCCTGAGCATGGAAGTCTTTCCCGACGCCGCTCCCGCGGATACGAAGAAGAAGTTGGATGAGATCGCCGAGCGCAAGACCACCGGCCGGATTTACGATCGGCTGTTCATTCGCCACTGGGATACGTGGAAAGACGGCAGGCGATCGCACGTTTTTGTGATGCCCGCGGCGGGCGGAACGGCGGTCGATGTGATGAAGGGGATGGATGCGGACTGTCCGTCCAAGCCGTTCGGGGGCGCGGAGGAGATGGCCTTCACTTCGGACGGAAAGTCGATCGTCTTCACGGCGCGCGATGCCGGGGAAGAGGCGTGGTCGACGGATTTGGATCTGTATGTCGCGGCGATCGATGGCTCGGGGAAGCCCAGGTGCCTGACCGAGGCCAATCAGGCGACCGACACGCATCCGGTCTTCTCGCCGGACGGCAAGACGCTGGCGTACCTGGCGATGTCCCGACCGGGGTACGAGGCCGATCAGTACCGTGTCATGCTCAGGTCCTGGCCGGACGGCGAGACCCGCAAGCTGGCGGAGAATTGGGACCGCTCCCCGGGCGACATCGCCTGGAGCGCGGATGGCAAAGCGATCCTGGCCACTGCCGAGAACATCGGCCAACATTCCCTCTTTTCCATTGACCTGACCGGCTCCGTCAAAGCCCTCGTCGAGAAGGGCTACGTGACCTCCCCTGATGCGGCGGGGGATCGGATCGTCTTCGGCATGGACTCACTGCATTCGCCCGTGGAGCTGTATTCCGTGAGGAATGACGGAAGCGATGTTCGTGCGATTACGAAGATCAATGCCGAGAAGATCGCCGCCACACGCATGGGCGAGGCAGAGCAGTTCTCGTTTGAAGGCTGGAACAAAGAAAAGGTTCACGGCTACATAGTCAAGCCGGTGGACTTCGATGCTTCAAAGAAGTACCCGGTTGCGTTCCTCATTCACGGTGGGCCGCAGGGAAGCTTCGGCAATCACTTTCACTATCGTTGGAACCCGCAGGCCTACGCGGGGGCCGGCTTTGCCGCGGTGATGATCGACTTTCATGGCTCGACGGGCTACGGACGAGCGTTCTGCGACTCCATCCGCGGGGATTGGGGCGGCAAGCCTCTGGAGGACCTCAAGAAAGGCCTCGAGGCCGCGCTGCAGAAATACGCGTGGATGGATGGCCAGCGCGTGGCCGCCTTGGGGGCGTCGTTCGGCGGCTACATGATCAACTGGATCGCCGGAACCTGGCCGGATCGATTCAAGTGCCTGGTCTGCCACGACGGCAACCTCGATGAGCAGATGGCCTATTTCGATACCGAGGAACTTTGGTTTCCGGAATGGGACCATCAGGGCACTCCGTGGGAGAATCCGGAAGGGTACGACAAACATAACCCCGTCAACCAGGTGAAGAACTGGAAGACGCCCATGCTGGTCATCCACGGCGGCAAAGATTTCCGCGTCGTGGATACTCAGGGCATGGCCACGTTCACCGCCCTCCAGCGCCGTGGGATTCCCAGCAAGTTCCTCCACTTTCCCGACGAGAATCACTGGGTCCTCAAGCCCGCCAACAGCATTCTCTGGCATGACACGGTGATCGACTGGCTGCGGCAGTGGACCAAGTAGGCGGCATCTGCGTACGCGCCACGGAGGCAGCGGACCTGGACTTCGTGCTTGCCCTGGAAGGCGGCGCCGACAACAGACCATGAATCATTCCCTGGACCCGCCCCCAGCACGAGGCAGCGCTGGACGATCCGGATATCGCCCACCTCATCGTGGATTCCCAACTCGACCGCGCGGCGGTGGGATACATAATCGTCGCCGGCTTGCGCGACCCGCACGCCTGCGTGGAGTTGCGAAGGATCGTGATCGGCCCCAAAGGCCGGGGATTCGGACGAGAGGCCCTTCGCTGGGTCGTGCGCCAGGCTTTTACCGAGTGGAACGCCCATCGTTTGTGGCTTGACGTCAAAGAGAACAACCACGCCGCCCGGGCGTTGTATGAATCGGAAGGCTTCGTCAATGAGGGGATTCGGCGCGAATGCCTGCACGTTGATGGTCGATTCGAGTCCCTGGTCGTCATGTCGATGCTTCGCCAGGAATACGCTAGAATGACCGCGGGAGACCGCTGAGGGAGATCCATGAACCGCATTCAACAACTCTACGCCGCCGGACAGTCCGTGTGGTGCGACAACCTGAGTCGTCGCATGATCGATTCCGGCGAGCTGGCCCGCATGATTGAGCAAGGCGTGGTGGGGATTACCTCCAACCCCACCATCTTCATGAAGGCCATCAGCGCCGGGCACGACTACGACGACCTGCTGTCTCGTGTTTATGAGCCAGGCGCGGACCTCATCGATGTGTACGAGCAGCTCGTGCTCCCGGACATCGCCGACGCCGCGGACCTTCTGCGTCCCGTGTACGAGCGAACAGGCGGCGTCGATGGCTATGTCAGCCTGGAGGTGAATCCGAAGCTGGCGTACGACACGGAGCTGACCGTGGCCGAGGCCCGCGGGCTGTTTGCCGAACTCAATCGGCCCAACGTGTTCATCAAAGTCCCGGCCACTCTGCAGGGCATTCCCGCCATCGAGACGCTGATCGGCGAGGGGATCAACGTCAACGTCACCCTGACCTTCTCCATCGCCATGTATGAGAAGGTGATGCAGGCGTACCTGAGTGGATTGCAGCGCCTGCAGGCCCGCGGGGGCGCCCTGTCGAAGGTGGCGTCGGTGGCGTCATTTTTTGTCAGCCGCGTGGACACCGCCGTCGATCGCCAGTTGGAAGAGAAACGCCAGTCGGGCGCCAGAGTCGATGCCCTGTTTGGCAAGGCGGCCGTCGCAAACGCCAAACTTGCCTATCAGCGATTCCGCGAAGTGTTCGCCTCGAAGGGAGATTTCGCAGCTCTCGCCGCCTACGGCGCGCGAGCGCAGCGCCCGCTCTGGGCCAGCACCAGTACCAAGAATCCCGCGTACCCCGACACCCTGTACGTGGATGAACTCGTCGGCCCCAGCACCGTCAACACCATGCCGCCGGAGACGCTTTCCGCCGTGCTCGACCACGGGCGCACGCAAGTGACCATCGACCGCGACGTTGATGCCGCCCGCGCCTTGCTCGGTCGACTTGGCGAGGTGGGCGTCGATCTTCGCGTCGTGACCGATCAGCTCACCATCGAAGGCGTCAACGCCTTCGCGAAGTCTTTCGACGACCTGATCACTCACCTGGCGCAAAAGTGCGAGCAGGTGGCGGCCGCCACGTAGGGCGCCACTGTTCCGCGCCGTTATATGACATCAAGCGCCGCCCACAAGCGGCGACGCTACGTGCTCCAGCCGCTTGCTGGATTGGACACTTTTGCAAACCTAAGATTCGCATGTCACTCGTGGCACTCCCCGCGCCACAGGAGGCCTGGACATGAACCTCTCGAAACTACGCTGGTCGGTTCTCTGTTGTATCCCGTTTGCCGCGGGCTGCCCGTTCACCGTCCCGCCGCCGGACGATTCCTGCCCGCTGACCGAGATCGAGCGCGACTTCATCGAGGAGATTGTCGAGAAAGTCTTCGGCGATGCCTTGTTCGTAGCCCAGATGACCCATGACCTTGAGCGGGCCTACGCTCTGACTTTGATCGGCGTGGACGAAGGTTCGCTGGGCATCGCCTTTCTCGTCGAGGGGTGCAGCCAGGCGACCACCTTCGAGCCCACGTGCGACTCAGGCGGGCTGCCGCCCGGTGAAGACGTCCCGGAGTTCTGGCAGACGCACGATCGCTGCGGACAGTTTGCCTGCGAGGCGGAAAACATCGGCATCGCTCGCGTATACCTGACCACGCAACCGCATACCGATCCCGACGATCGACACGCCTTCTCGTACGAGATCACGGCCCCCGCAGGGACTATCACGTACGATCCCAACCCCCGCGTGGACTGGCAGATCGACCAGACCGACCCGCAGGAGCTGGTTGTCGAGGCCGATCTGTCGCAGGCCATCACTATCGACCTGGCCAGCGGGGACTCGCTCGATCTCTCGTTTTCCGGCGAGGTCACGCTGAGCAAGACAGTCGATGACGTCCTCAGCGGCCGGATGGATCTGTCTTTCTCGGGACTTGGCGACGGTCCGGTCCAGGCAGCCGTCGAACTGGCCGCCAACGGCGACATCATCGGCACGATCAAGGCGGGCAATCGAACCATCGCCGCGCTGGGTGGGTCGCTTGCTCGTGCCCCACACTTCCAGTGGGATCAAAACTGTCCCTAGACGACCTGGCCGATTACCCGAAGCACCACAATCCGGGGCGGCGGCGCTTTGCTCTGGCACGCCGTTTGCTATGATTGCGGCAGCCGCCGGCGGCGCGGTCCGGTGGCCCCATTGCGGAGTATCGCCCAGGCTCGGCAACCGCGCCCGGATTGTCGC
>SBAX01000435.1 GCA_005240095.1 Phycisphaera mikurensis | reverse complement strand
TTTTTCATTTTGCACTTGTCATTTTTCATTCTGCATTTGTCACTTTGCATTGCTTCCTCCGTCTCTAAGCCCATTTACAGTTCTCGAACCCTTGCTATTCCTGGCTGCCCTCGCATATACTGGATGCACTTGTCGGACGCCCCCTACCAGCCTTGGATCGCGCCTCAGATGAAAGGTCGTTCACATGCGCCCCCTTGCCGCGCTCGTTTTTCTGGCTCCGTTCGGGGTCCTGGCACTGGCGGCTGACCCTCCCGTCAAACCGGCCAACCCCGCGACCGTTGAGGCCCTGGTCCAGCAGCTGGCCAGCACCGATTTCAAGGTCCGCGATACGGCCTACAAGGCCCTGCAAGCGCGTGGCACCGCCATTCTGGCCGATCTGAAGAAAGCGCGCGATCATAAAGATCCCGAGGTCCGCCGCCGGCTCGAAGAACTCATCCCCAACCTGGAAGCCATTCAGACACTGGCCCCCAAGCGCATCTCGCTCAATCTCGTCAACCAACCGCTCAAGGACGCGGTGCAGGAAGTCATCAAGCAGACGGGTTACAAGATTAGTTACCCAGATGGCCAGGCGAACCCGCGCGGCGAAAAGCAGGTCTACTCGTTCCAGCTGAACAATGCCACCTTCTGGGAGACCATCGACAAGATCTGCGAAGTGAGCGGTCTGTATCTCCAGCCGGGCTACGGCGACGAACCGTTCCGCCTCTATTTCCAGGACGTCCAGACGCCTTTCGTCTATCGGAACGGACCGTTTCGCCTGGTCGCCAATTCGTTCCACTACAGCCGCAGCATCAGCTTCGGACAGATAAGCCGCAATCAGGTCGTGCCCCAGCCGGGCGTGGCCCTTCCGCCGAACGGCCCGCAGAACCATGAGTCGATGAGCTTCAGTTTCTACATCCTCACCGAACCCAAACTGCCCATCCTGGGACTGGGCGAAGTGAAACTGACCGAGGTGCGGGACGAGCTGGGCAATTCGATGCTCCTGGTCCGCAACACCGGCGATCAGGCGGAGTTCGGCGGCCGGCGGCACTACCGCTATGGGGGCGGCTATCGGCAGTACCAGTACCACACCCAGGCGGCCATGAGCTGGCCCCTCAAGACCGCGCGGCGCGTGCAGGTCCTCAAGGGGGCCGTGCCCGTGACCGTCCTGGCCGAACAGCGGGCGGCCATCGTGGTGGACAATGTCCTGAAGGCCAAGGGCAAGAAGTTCAAGGCGGGCACGCTGGAGATCGACATTGAAGACGTGAAGAACGCCGGAGGCGCGGGCGCGGGCAACAAGGCCTACGACATCAAGATGACAATCCGCGACACCAGCCGCGACAGCCTGGGGCATGATTACAGCTGGATGGACAGTCTCAATCAGCGGCTGGAGCTGCGCGACGCCAAGGGGAACAAGTTCTATTCGCGCGGCAACAACTGGGACAACACTTCACCGTCCAGTGTGCATGGCACCTGGATGTTCGGCGAGTCGGGCAATGGCCAGATCGGTGCGCCCGAGCAGCTGGTGTTCTACAACTGGATCACGATGGACCACGAGCTGACTTTCGAGTTCCGCGACCTGCCGTTGCCCTGACGACCGAGCGCGTCTTCCTGCTTGTCGTTTCGCGCCTGCGCGGTGCCTTGCGAGCGCAAAACGACAAGCAAGAAGATTTGCCCTCACAACCGACAAAACCTGCCCTCTCGTCAAACACATCACATTCGCCTCCCTGCAAGCGATTTTAGCCACTCTAACTGGCCTGGTCGGTAGTAGCCGACGACACAAGCTGTAAGTATCATGCAAACGACGCAGCTTATCCAAACTGCGCATTTTCTCACCATTGACGAGCTTCGGGGGATGCTATGATGCGACGGGTGGTTCTTGGACTCGTACTGACGGCCGCACTGCTGGCATGTGAACAGGCGCAAGCCACTGGTTGGCGCCACCGCTGCTGCGAAACGGCGGCTTGTGCGAGTGGTACGGTGCATGCGGTCACCTGCGCGGCGCCGACCTATGAAGAACGAACGATCACGGCCTACCGCTGTGAAGTAAAGACGCGCACCGTGGAGCGGACCATCCAGCGAGTCGTCACCAAGGAAATCGAGGAGCCGTACACCTGGACCGAGATGGTGGCGGTGACTACTCCGCAGAAGCGGACCGAAACGATCTACACGATGGTCACCAGGGAAGTGCCGTACACCTACACCGTCTGCGTGCCGGTCACGACGGCGGAAAAGCGGACCGTCACGGAGTATACCTGCGTCGCCAAGCAGGTCCCGTACACGTACACGGTCAGCGTTCCCGTGATGTCGCAGGAAAAGCGAACGCAGACCGTCTACACCTGCGTCCCCGAGCGGGTGTCCTGCCAGGTGCCGGTCTGCCGCATGGTCGCGACCCAGCTGGTCGATTCCTGCGGCCACTGTCGCACGGTCTGCAAGCCGGTCACGGAGATGCAGACGGTCACGCGCACGGTCATGCGGATGGTTCCCTCGACCAGGGAAGTGCTGGTCAACGTTTGCAACTACAAGCACGAGGAACGCAAGGGCACCCGCACCGTACACGAGATGGTGCCGCAGACACGCGAAGTGGTCGTCCACGTCTGCAACTACAAGCACGAGGAACGCAAGGGCACCCGGAAGGTCTGCGAGATGGTGCCGCAGACGCGCGAGGTCACGGTCAATGTCGTGACCTGCAAGCCGGTCGAGCGGAAGGGCACCCGCAAGCGGCTGGTCTGCCATACCGTCACCGAAAAGGTGCCGGTGAAGGAGACCTACACCGAGATGGTGCCGTACACCACGAC
>SBAX01000445.1 GCA_005240095.1 Phycisphaera mikurensis | reverse complement strand
CCCGCCACACCGGCAGAGAGCAGAAGGTGCACTTGTACGGGCAGCCCCGGCTGATCACGATGCAGGTCTGCTTGTGCGACTGGCAGTAGTGCTGGCCCACGTACTTGGAGAAATCGATGCGGTCCCACGCCATGAACGGAAGCTCGTCGAGATTCTCGTAGGCCCGTGGCTTGGCCGTCCGCACGGGACCGTCCGGGGTGCGAATCAACAGGCCGGGGATGTCGCCGAAATCATCGCCGCCCTGGGCGATGCGGTTGACGATATCCGCAAGGGTCATCTCCCCCTCGCCGATGCAGACGACGTCCACGGCCGTCTTCGCCAGGACATCGTCAGGTACGGAAGTGGGATGCGGACCGCCCGCGATCAGCAGCACTTCGGGGAACCGCTTCTTAATCTCATTGATCGTCTCGTACGCCACCCGCTGGGTGAGGAAGGCAAAGCTCAGTCCGTAGATGCGCGGCCGATGCTCTTCAATGGCCTGAAGGTGGTCTTCGACTGTGTGGAACTGATCGAGGAAGACGATGTCGTCGTCGGTGAGCGGTGTGTTCAGCCGCAGATAGGAGATGAGCTGAAGTATGCCGAGGTTGGGATACGCCTTGTCGTAGTCGTCGGTCCGGGCCGGAGGATCAGCAAGGATGACCTTGAAAGGTGCGACTCTCGCCCGCCCTACGCGGGTGGGCGCAACGGCCGCCGGTGTTTTCACGATGTCGAGTGCGATCGTCATGGACCTTCCAGGCTCCGGCAGAGTTCTTCTGGTTTATCGGAAGGTGGCCGGCGCCGCAGAAGTTGGAGGCGATCAGGTCAATATCGGACCAGAGAACGGGCTACTTGGGGGTGCGCGGCCGGCGGCGGGCTTGTCCATTCAGCGAAGAAGCCGGCTCGATTCGCACAATGTGGTACAAGGATATGTATGAAAAGTGGTGCAGGCGCCCGCGTCGCTTCTCGATCACCACAACGGCATTGATGCCCGTACGGCCGCGTCCGGATGGTTGACCCGGACGCTGTCTCCGCTTGTCAGGCGCATGACAAAGGGCTCGAAGGGGCGCTTCTTGAGCCATTGCTCCAAGTCGCGAACGTGTATCCGCCTTGTGCTACGGCCGATGGGTTGCATATGCCAAACCTAGCTTCCCCGGAAGACCGTCTTCGCGTCCACGAAGCATACGGGATTGCCGAAGGGATCCTTGATGTAGAAGGACCGCTCGCCCCACGGGCGGGTGGCGATCTTTCCGGCGGGGTCCCCGTGGACCTCGCCTTCGGCGAAGGCGGCGTGTGCCTTCCGGCAGGCTGTGTACGTCGCGTCCAGGTCATCCACGGCAAAGTAGATGTGATCCTGATTAGGCCGCGGATCCCACCCGTCACCGTCCTCGCGGGGGCTGAAGCACGCCAGGATCGTGCCCCCGCAGTCGAAATAGTGCCGACCGCCTGACACTCGCACGCCGGGCGCCCCCAGCACCGCGGAGTAGAACTTGGCAGCCTCATCGAGGTTCGATACGGGCAAAATGACACGAAACAGTTTGGCGGACATCACGTTCTCCTGTGGGCTTGTCGAACTGCGGGATGGTCGTGAAGCGGCGCATGCACCTGCGGCGGAAAGGACTCCGATCAGGACTGCAAGAATAGCTCTTGCCCTCCGCGATTTCGAACCCTTGTGTCTTAAAGAGGCGCGAGAGGCTCGGGTTCTCTTCGTTGTCGAGGACGTACCGACCTCACCGTCGAGCTTGACGAGCGATTTTTTCGGGGCGATGAGGCGGTAGCTTTCGAAAATCAAGCTGCGGACCTCATCCCATTCGAAGGCACCACCGAGGTCCATCGAGACCCAGCCCTTGTGACCGACATAAGGCGCGGGCGAAAACCGCTGGTCCGCAGCGATGATTGTACGGGCATGGTCCATCGTGAGCTTAAACCCGAGCACCGGCCGGCCGCCCTCGTGGCTGAAACCGGCGAAGATCTTTTCTCCGACGCGGAAATGCGGCTTGCCCCAGGTCAGGGTTTCTTTCGCGTCCGGCAGCGAAAGACAAATCTGCCGAAGTCTCCTGTGCATCGCCTCCCGTTTGGCCATGTGGGGCATTGTGCGCGGGCCGCTATCCGGATTGCAAGTATGTACTTCCAGGTACTATGCTATCCTTCACGATACCGCAAAGGAGGCTCGGCAATGGCCATCGCCAAGGCAGTCAAGGCTCGCAAAGCGCGCGGGCCCAATCCCGGCAAGTGCCCCCTGACCGCGATCATGCAGGTCATCGGCGGCAAGTGGAAAGGCTTGATCTGGTGGCGGCTCAGTACGGGTATCACCCGCTACGGGGAACTCAAGCGTTCAATCCCCGACATCACCCCGAAGATGCTCACCCAGCAACTCCGCGAGTTGGAGGCCGACGGCATTGCATCCCGCAGGGTCTACGCCGAAGTTCCGCCCCGCGTGGAGTACGCCCTGACCGACTACGGCAAGACCTTAGCGCCCGTGTTCGAGATCATGTGTACCTGGGGTGACGGCCACCTGCGCCGCGAATGACGATGCGTAGCGAGCGAAGACCGAAGATCCTATGAAGCGGCCGCTTCTACGTTGGGTTCGAGCCGGAAGAACTCGATTGGCGACAGGAGCGAGCCTTGGCACTGCACGTGCATGTACAATGCGAGTGCGGTTGGCGTAACGCCAATGTCGCCCTTGTTTTCTCGAGAGCCATTCGTCACCTTCACGCAGAAAACCCAGCTCCGACCCTTGATGAGTCACCGGCGCCTACCCGGTCGTGCTGGACGTGCCGATCGCGCCGCAAGCCATTTCCTGAACGATGTCCGGCTCTCGCCCGAAGGACGCCCCAGAAGAAGGCCTTCCACGCTGATGTCTTCATCGAGGTCCGGCCAATGGATGCCCTGGCCGCGGCCGATGAGCCGCCAGCGACCTCGCTCGCGACGCGTGGCGTGGAGGAGTCGGGGAAACCACGCCAGAGGGACTGAAATCGTTCGACCGTCGCTGAGTTCCACCGTCAAAGTATCGTTGGTCGCGCTCACGTCGCGTGCCGTGGGAACAGAGGTCTCAGCCGTGAAAGTAATCATTCCAAGCCTCTATGAGTGTTTCTTCGTTTTCCAGCAGTATCTCCTCGATGCGCCCGATTTCTTTTCGTGAGAAACCGCTGCTGTATTGCAGACGGACCGGATCAAGCCAGAACTTCGCGGTCTTGTCGTCGCGCTCAACTTGCACATGTGGTGGCTCATCCCGATCGCTTGCGTAGAAGAATCCCATGGCCAGTGTCCAGCCATCGACGCGGCTCGCCGATTCTGCCATGCGACGCTACCCCACCGCCTTCCAGCCGGGACCCTGTGGCACATCGCGGACCGAGGAGGGGTGCCCGTGGGATTCCGCGGCGGAGATCATCGCCGTCTGTTCGCGTCCGAAGGCGATGGGACGAACCGTAAGCGGGAACGGACGGTAGCGGGACACGCTGATGATGAGGGCCACGGCGATGAAGTTGCACAGCAGGCTGCTGCCCCCGTAGGAAACGAAGGGCAGGGTCATTCCCGTCACCGGCAGCACGCCCATGGTCATGGCCACACTGACTACGGCTTGGGCACACAGAAGCGTCACGAAGCCGCCGACCAGCAATCGGGGAAACGGCTCGGTCGTGACTGAGGCGATGCGAGCCCCGCCCAGGGCGATGGCGGCGTAGCAAGCCATCACGATCGCGCAGCCGATCAGGCCCCATTGGTGGGCGATCACCGCGAAGATGAAGTCATTGTGCCGGTCGGGAAGGAGCGGCGCTTCCACATACATGCCGCGGCCCCAGCCGTAGCCCCAGACGCCCCCGCTGCCGATGGCGTTTTTCGACTGGACGAGCTGGTAGCCGGAGCTGGCGGACCATTCCAGCGCCTGCCTCTTGGTAGCGATGGCTGCGTAGCGCTGGGGGTCGGCGATGACGGCATGGCGGAGGCTGTCCGATTGCAGGAGGACCGCAGTGATGCGGAGCCGCTGGTAGTTTTCCAGACGGCTCCAGGCTAAGGGCACGGCAGCGGCGGCGATCGTGACCAGCACGGCCAAGTGCCTAACCTTGGCGCCGGCCAGGAACAGCATGGTGAGCAGCACCGGCCATAGGATCAGGGCCGTGCCGAGATCGGGCTCCAGAAGGATCAGCGCCGAGGGGACGGCCGTCGCCAGCACCGGCACCAGCACGCCCCCGAAGGTCCGCACGCTCTTGCGAGCGCGAAGATACCAAGCCAATGCCAGCACGAGGGCGATCTTCACCAGCTCGGAGGGCTGCAGGAGGAAGCCCGGCAGCGCCATCCAGCGGTAGGCTCCGTTTCGCGGGGGCGTCAGTCCCCCGAAGGAAGTGTGCAAAGCCTTGGCGACGATGAGCGGAACCAGGGTGAGCGTCGCCAGCAGAAAGATCGCGTACGACCAGCGGCCCAGATTCTGGTAACCGATCCGCAGCACCATGCCGGCCAGAAACAGCCCCAGGCAGATACGCAACGCGTGCCGCGCGCCATTGGCCGGTCCATCGTGTCCCGCGGCATAGTGCGTGTCGGTCACGTAAATGCTCGCCATGCCGACGAGGGTGAGCACGCAGATCGCGGTCGCGATCATCCAGCCGGGGTTGGTCAAGTCGTAAAGGGACCGTCGCATGGCTCAAACCAACACGAAGGGACAAGGGGGGCGCAGAGGAAGCGCGGAAACGAAAAAACACAAACAAAGAGGCACCGACCGGAGGAGGAATGAAGGCCGCAAGGCAGCAGGCATCGCGTCAATCGTCGCAGCAACGAGGCGACCAAGCAAGAAACCACGTAAAGAGATCGAGGGAAGGCGGCATCCACCCGGCCTCGCATCAGGGTCCCGTGAGATTCGCGTGGAATGTCCCATAGTCGAGAACGTCCACGTCCCCATCGGGCTCGTAGTCGAATCGTAATAGACACTCGGGAGACGGCGTGACGTAGGCGGGGTTGCCCGTCGCGCCGCTAAAACACATTTCAAGCACTGCGACGTCCGCCAGGTCTAGATCGCCGTCGCTGTCGAAGTCGCCCATCAGGCAACCGTCGCGGCAGAATGACTCCGGGCAGCGCGTCCCCGGACACACCGGCGGATCATCGCAGATCGGCCCGCAGTTCTGCGGGTTCGGATCGGTCGCACAGAAGGAAACACATTGCTCCCATGTCCAGCCGCCGAACATCAAGCCACTGGAGAAGCAGCAGTTGACGATCTGTTGAGTATCCGGAAGGCACGACCCCGCCGGAGTGGTGCACACGCACAGGTCGTCGCAGTCGTGCACACCGTCATCATCGCAGTCTGTGTCCACTTCGCAGTCGTCGATGACGCCGTCGCCATCGCAGTCCGGCTCGCATTCATCCGGCACGGTGTTCGGCTGGCAGTCCTCGCTGGTCCCGTCGCGAATGTCGCAGAAGTCCGGGATGTCGTTGGTGTTACAGTCGTCCTCGCACTCATCCGGCACCCCGTTTGGCCCGCAGTCTTCCGACCCCCCGCACGGTGGTGTACACCCCACGGCCTCGCAGCTCACGTCGCAACTGTCCCGGATTCCGTTCTTGTTGCAGTCGATCAGATCCAGCAGAGGGCCTCTGGTCCGTATGGCGATGTCCGTCGGGAATCCTGGCTTGAACAGCCCCAGGAGCGCAGTCGTATACGCCTCCGGATTATCTGGATCGCCCGGGCCCACGTTGGCTTCGAACCAGAAGTTGTACAGCGTGCTCCACCGCAAGGCATTGGCGTTTGTGTCCTCCGCGTAGGGCGTCGTTGCCCACGTGATGGAGGCTACGTCCACCATCGCCTCCCAGTCCGTCCCGTCAAAGTTGAGATGTGTCCCGCTGCACGCGCCGCTGGGGCAGTCCGGCTCCCAGATGCACGGCTGACCGGCGTTGATGCCGCCGACGCAAACGCAACCGGGACAGGCGATGCCGTCCCCGTCGTGATAATCCACATCATGGAAGCCGATGTTGCGAACGGTGACCCCTTCCGGCAGCGGCAGGGCGAATGAGCCCCCCGAGCGATCCGAGTTGAGGTTCTGCAGCGCGTACTCATACCGCCAGAACCCGTCTCCCAGCTCAATCGCCTTCATCGCCAGGATAAAGAGCCCCTCGCCCGGAACCTGGGCATCCGTCTCAAAAACGGTGGGATCGTTGTCCTTCCATGCCCGGATGGCCGGCGAGCTGATCTGCGTCGGTGCGGTAATAGTCATGATGTATCTGCTCGTCGTCTGGTTGAACACGAACGTGGCTTGCGCGTACGACGCGTTGTTGTTGCCATTGCCCGCCAGAGCATCGTCGGGATGGACGTAGTGACCCTGGGCGAAGTACATGGCTCCCGGGTTTTGCGAGGAATCGATGTCGCTGTTGCGCACTTGCAGGCGGTTCGCGATCGCACCAGTGAATGAAAGGGCGGAAATGTGCTCGCCTGGGAAGTAGCCGGTATGTGCGTTGATCTCCCACGTGGG
>SBAX01000057.1 GCA_005240095.1 Phycisphaera mikurensis | reverse complement strand
GTGAGCATGTCTGTGGGGAGGAGCGATTCGGCCTCGGCGCCGACTACGGCCTGACCGTACGGCAACAACTGCGATTGTTCTTCGGGGGGCAGTTTGGCAACGGCCTGGGCATGGCGGTCGAGCACGACCTGCAAGTTGTCCAGGGGCGCTCGGCACGCGCCGATTGCAATCAGAGCCGCGAGCGGGAGGGAGCGGATTCCCCGCAGCCCAATGATCGTGTCGCTTCCGCTCCACGCTCGGATCGACCCGTCGCAGCCGCTCCGGGCTCGGCTTCGGTCGCTTCCCTGCTGTGATTTCCGTGCATCCATGCTTAGGCCAATTCCGCCGCGGAATGCGAAGCCTCTTCTTCAACGAGCTCGCGGACGGGGTAGGCCCCGCCGTGTCGCAGCCAGAAGAAGAACCGTCGCACGTCGTTGGCCACCAGATACAACCCCGGCACCACGAGCAGGTTCAGTACGGCCGATCCCAGCAATCCGAAGGAAAGCGAAATGGCCATCGGCTGCACGGACTGGGCCTGCCCGCTCTGATTCAGCAGGATCGGCAAGAGCCCCGCCAAATCCGTAATGGAGGTGAGCAGAATGGGGCGAAATCGCGATTCCCCGGCCTCTGTCACCGCTTCCTTGACGCTTTTCCCCTCGCGAATCGACCAGTGGATGGCGTCCACGAGCACCAGCGCTTCGTTTACTACCAGTCCCGACACGCCGACGATGCCGAAGATGCTCATCATGGTCAGGTCGTAGCCCATGATGAGGTGCCCGATCATGACGCCAATGACGCCAAGCGGAACCGCAGCCATCACCACCAGGGGCTTGATGTAGGACCGCAGCACGGCGGCAAGGAGAGCAAAGTTCACGAGCAGAGCCAGGGTGAATCCCTCCGAAAGGCTGGCGAAGGATTCGTCCATTCGCTCGCGATCGCCGCCAAAGTTGTAGGTCATGTCGTTGTAGTCGCCCACCACGGAGTCGAGGAAACCGGCCTGCAGGGTCTGGAGGATCTGCTCCGCGTTGGCCCGCCGCTCGTCGAGATCGGCCAGCACTCGCACGCGACGCTTGCCCTCCTGATGCATGATCGTGGCGTAGCCCCTTGCCCAATCCACTTGGGCCACCTCGTGGAACGGCACGACGTCGCCGCGGGGTAGGTGGATGCGCTCGTTTTCCAGATCGCTCAGCGACGCCCGCTCGCTCTCCGGATAGCGCACGCGGACCACCACTTCATCGGAGCCGCGTTGCAGACGAATGGCCTCTCCGCCGAAGAATCCGTGGCGAAGCTGCGTGGCCACGTCCTCCAACGTCAGCCCCAAGGCCCGCGCCGCAGGACGAAGCTTGATCCGCAATTGCCGCTTGCCGGGAATCAGGTCTGTGTGAACATCGTTGACGCCCTCAAATTCGCGGAGCTTGGCCTGCACACGCTCGCCCGCGGCCGCGAGATCGCCCATGTCTGAGCCCAACAGGCGGATTTCGATGGGGCGATCCGTGGAGCCGATCTGCTGGCGGGCGATGGTGAACTCCGTGGCGTCGTGGATCGGCCCGATATGCCGCCGCCAGGCTTCCATGATCGGATCGTCTCCGATGCGGCGATCCCCGGAGGGCATGAGCTCGATGCGGACCTCGCACAGGTTGCTCCCCCGGACGGGGAGGAAGTCGGCGAATTCACCCTGGATGGAGTAGATCTGCCGTACCAGCGCGCCCGGCGCGGCCGGCTTGAGGGCCGGATCATTGTTGAGGGTCCGCGCCGCCTCCTCCATGCGCTCGATGGTCCGCTGACTCATTGAGGAAGGCGTGCCTTCGGGAAAACGCACCCTGGCCTGCAGGACGCTGCCGTCTTCCTTCGGAAGCAGCACAAAGGGTGTGCGGCCGCCATACCACGCCCCGGCCGCGGCGAGCAACATCGCCAGCGTGATGGCGATGGTTATGGCGCGGTAGTCGAGCGCCAGCCGAAAGACCGGACGATACCAGTGGGTAATCACGTGCTCAAAGCCGCGATCGATGGCCCGCCGCAAGGCATTGGGCGGACGCTTCTCGTACTTCACGCCCGGTTTTTCGCCATAGCAGAGGTGAGCAGGTTGAATCAGGAAACCTTCCACGGTGGATGCCAGCAGCGCCGCGATGACGACCACGGGCAGCACATAGACGAACCGCCCCATCACGCCGACGACGTAGAGCAACGGAACGAAGGCCACCATCGTAGTCAGCGTCGAGCCGAGGACAGGCAAGGCGACGCGCGTGGTCCCCTCGATGGCCGCAAGCTGCGGCGGGTCACCTGCTTCGCGGCGGGTGTGGACGCTTTCAGCGATGACGATGGAGTCGTCCACGATGATGCCGGTCACCATGATGAGAGCGAAAAGGCTGATGACGTTGATGGTCTGGTCGAGGTAGTCCATCAGCAGCAGGCCGCCCGCAAAGGAGATGGGAATCCCTGCCGCGACCCAGAACGCCAGGCGAAACTCGAGGAACAGCCACATGGTGGCGAAAAGAATGACCAAGCCCTGCAGGCCGTTGCTGACCAGCAGCCAGATGCGGGAGTTGATCTCCACGGAGCTGTCGCCCCACATGGCCAGTTGGAGGCGCTCGGGGAGGTACGGCTGCCGCTCGGCCACGTAGTCCCGCACGGTCTCAGCGATGCGGATGGCATCCTCATCTTTTGTCTTGTAGACGGCGACCAGCACCGCAGCGTGCCCGTTGAAACGCCCGCGAATGACCGCGTCCTCGAAGCCTTCGCGAATGGTGGCGATGTCGCCGAGGCGCACGACGGCGTCGGCCTTCTCCAGGACGATGAGTTCCTCGTATTCCGCGGCCGTGAGGCGCTGGCCGGTGACGCGGAGGGTCAGCTCTTCCTCAGCCGTGCGAATCACGCCCGCGGGGAGGTCCAGGCTGCTCTTGCGAACCACGCCCATGACCTGCCCGATGGAGAGGTTGTAGGCCAGCAGGGCTTCTTCGGAGACCTCGATAACGATTTCCTCGTCGCGTACCCCGGAGAGCGAGACCTGAGAGATGCCCGAGCGCGACTCCAGGTAGTCCTTGATCTCCCGCGCGGTCTGGCGGAGGGTCCGCTCCGGGGCGTCCCCGAAGACGGCCACGTTGATGACCTCGGTGCGGATGATCGTCTCGGTGACGACGGGCTTTTCCGCCTCGGGGGGCAGGGTCTTGATCTGATCGACGAGTTCCTTGACCTGGTCGATGACCCGCTGGATGTCCTTGACGTTGGTCTGCAGGCCCAGCCCGATGGTGCCGAAGTTCTCGCTGGCCGCGGACCAGAGGCGGCGGATGCCGGGCACTCCGCGCACGGCCTCCTCGATGGGGGTGCAGACCCGGGATTCCACGTCCTCCGGGCTGGCCCCGGGGTAGGCGACGTCAACCTGCACGTGATCGATGGAAAGCCTGGGGAACGCCTCGCGAACCATCCGCCGCGCGGAGATGAAGCCGCCCGCAAGAAAACACAGCATCAGGAGGTTGGCGAGGACCGGATTACGAACGCCCCCCGCGATCATCGCGCGGAGAAGCTGCATAGGCGTGGCTCCTCTCTGGTTCGCTCAGAAAGGAGCATCCGCGATCAACGGCCGCCGGTCAAGTGCGGAGGTACCGGCACGGTCAATGTCCCCGCACAAGGCCGTGCCGCGCGAGGAGCGACTTGTCCGGCGGCGGCGAAGCGATCCTCACGGGTACCACGGATACAGCCGAAAGGGCGGACACGAGGGCAGGGTGCGTCCGTTCATCGTCGGCAGCAGGTCCGCGCCCACGAGAAGATCAGCCGTAAGCAGAAGGTCCGCGGGCCCGCACACTGAGTCGCGGTCGATGTCGCAGCGCTGGATGGGCAGTGCCGGGTTAACCATACCCTGGAGGTTGGCGAGGACTTCGAAGATGTCGCCGAGATAGCTGACCTGATTGCCGTCCGCGTCCGCAGGCATGCTCGCAAAACAGCAGTGCCGGTTGCTCAGCTTGTGCCGAACGCAGGTCCACTGCTCCCGCGAGATGCGGCGGTTCAAGGTTACGACCGCTTCGTTCGTCGTGGGCGTATTGAGCTGGACCGATGACACGGCTGGAAGAACACCGGTGTTGGGAAACAGGCTCACATCGAAATCGGTCGGCGTCATCCCTGCCGAGGACCGATCGAACTCAAGAACGACCTGATTGGTGGTCAGCCGTTGAACCGGGGTCGTCGGATGGTGAGGGATGCGGGCATCGATGTCGCAATGATCCGCACTGACGCCGGGATGGCAATCAACAAGCTGCGTGACGCAATCTCGGGCGGTAAGAACCAAGGCTTGCGACGCAGGATAGATAACGTTCGGTGGTTGGTGGCCGTCCGCAAGCAAGCTTCGGTCGTAGCCCTCAAAGCCGATTGTGAAGGTACCGCACGCGTTGTTGGACACCCTCAGGATAAGCGTTCCGCAGTACTTCGCCGCACCAGTGTCGGGCACGCCCCCATACGAATCGCGGATCGAGAAGTACCCGTACCAAAGAGACGCGGTGCTGACGTCCGCAATCACTGTGTCCCCGAAGAAAACGTAATTCGGCCTGCTGGCGTCGATGAATGCGCCCAAGTCAGGATTGTGGCCTGCCGCCACGCAGGCGAAGCCCCCAATGTCCTGAAGGCACAATGGATAATTAGCCGAAGCGGCGAGGCAGCTCGCCGTGCCGCAAACGCCACCGGGGCAGTTCGCATTGCCCGTGCAGACTTGACCACTGTTGAGACCTCCCTGGCAGGTGTTCGGGGGGGTGCATAGCATCCTGCCCGGAGGCGCGTTCCATCCCAGAGGAAGAATTGTCCCGTTGGAGCCGCCGCCGAAGCTGGGTGCGTCGATCGTGACTTGGTACAATACCACGCCACCAGGTAGCGCCGAGCCCCACCGAGACACGAGAAACTCAGTCTCGATCGTGTCCCCAGGGGCTACAATGAGGCTATTTGTAGGCGCGATCGGCAAGCCGTTCTTCTTTACGGCCTTCAGCGAGAAGAGGGGCCCAACGATGCAACGCCGCGTCGCTTCGTCGCAGGCGGCGTTGGAGGGGCATGGATCGCCGGAGTGGGCCGCGCACAGCCCGTCGCTGCACGTGTCGGCGCCGTTGCAGAACAGGCCGTCGTCACAGGGGGCGGTATTGTTCGAATGAACGCAGCCGCTCGCCGGGTTGCACGTGTCGTCGGTGCAGGCATTCGCGTCGTCGCAGCTCAACGCTAATCCCAAGCACGCGCCGCCGACGCAGCGGTCATTGGTGGTGCAGACATCGTGGTCATCGCAGGGATTGGCGTTGTCGGCGGGGACGCAGGCACCGGCCACGTAGGCATCGTCCGTGCAGGGATTATTATCGTTGCAGTCGGGCACGTAGCACTGCCCGCAGCGGTCTCGGCAGAACCCCTCGGTGCATTTGGCCCCAAAACCCCACAGTCCGGTGCAGTCGCTGCCGGTCGCGCAG
>SBAX01000345.1 GCA_005240095.1 Phycisphaera mikurensis | reverse complement strand
GCCTTCGGCAGCCTTCTTCTCGGCTTTGGCCTTCTTACCCACGGACGCCTTGCGGTGTGCGACTTTCACCAGGCCGGTGACCTTATCGCCATCCTTCCATAGCTCCGTCTCTTTCAGGATGCCGACGCGCTCCGCGCGGCTCAGGACGTTACGATGCCGCTCCAGCGTGCTCTTCGAACGAAGTGACCGATCCATTGACATGAAACGCAAACCCCCGTCTGCAACTTAGGACTCAACTTGTGTGCCACTGCTCTGCGAGCAGTGCTCTACCAGCTATCGCGCTTGAGCGTCTTGTAATAGCCTTCCAACTTATACCCACCGCCCGCGGCGTAGTACTGCGCCCCGATGGTGCGGACCTTGCTCAAAAGCTGCTCCGCGAGCTTCTTCTGCGCCGGGTCCTTATGATTGTACCCTTGCGCCGTGATCAGGTGAACGCCTCCGGCGACGGTCACCACCTCCGCGGGCACTCCCCGCTGAGCGAGGAATTGCCGGGCGTCGTGCGCCTTCTGGATTGCGCCGGCCGGGAACTCCTGCACCACGACGTACGTCAGGTCCTTGACCCAGCCCGTAGCCGGCGTCACCACCGGCGCTGGGCGCTGCTTGGGCTCTTCCCGCGGGGCGTTTGCAGCCTTCAACGGATCGAGCAGATGCGCCGCCGCAGGCAAAGCCCGCGCCATCGTGATCTCGTCAGCTTCCGCAGGCAGCGCCGCGGCGCGAGCCGCGTCGTAGCCTCGCTGAAAGCCCGCCCGATCGCCGGACCTCGCTCCCACGATGTAGGCCGCAGTGAAGATCGCCAGCAGCAGGAAGATCGCCCCGGCTGCGGTCACGCTGGTCAGCGACAAGCGCACCCGATCGCCGCTGATCTCAAAGAGCCGCTCGGCGGCACCCGGTGACCCGACCGGCGCCGCCGAGCTCTCACTGAGCCGTAAGGTCGGCTGTGTCGCCGGCGAACTCCGCCGCCCCGACGACCACCATCGCGGAGTCCGAGGCGCCGCCACAGCGCCGCCTTCGTCATCCATCAGCTCGAACAGTGCCGGCCCGCGTCGTGCCTTTGCCATCGCTAAAGCCTCCGTGCCTCACGATCGGTTTGGCCGTAGCTTAGCGTGGCGGCCCGGATTCGCAACCTCGGGGCGCGACCTCCGGCGAAAGTTGCAAGCGTCGGCTCATCACGGTATATCACCGCAAAAGCGCACCACGAACGGGCGATTAGCTCAGTTGGCTAGAGCGTTCGGATCACACCCGAGAGGTCACAGGTTCGAGTCCTGTATCGCCCATCAGGCTATAGGCCGTAGGCTGTAGCTTTTAGGCCGCAGGCAGGACGCCCTTTAGTTATTCGACTGACCGTTGAACCCTCGCCCCTAAGTGCCTACAGTCTAACTAAACGCCTACGGCCTAGTTCTAAGCCGTTGTCCCTGCGGTGGTTACAGGTCGCCACGGTCCTTGGTTCTTCGTCCTTGGTACTTGGTCCTTCGTCCCTGGTCCTTCCTCAAAATCCGATCAGTTTCGGCTTGCGTCATGCAGGCGCATCGGCTAGACTACGTAAGGTTTACCGGACTTGGGGGAGCATCCCTCAGGTCGCACCCCGCCGACGTGTTCAGTTTGCCGACCGAGCTGGCTCTCCCCGCGCTCGCGGCGGACGGCCGGTAGCAGTCCGGCTAAAGGAGGGTGGGTTCGGGGTAGGACAAAGAGGGGTCTCTCTTCTAAAGGTGACAAATTGCTGGCACCGCGCGTCGCGCGCCGATCGCGCGTCGCGGGCCTAAAACCTGGCCGTCCCCCTTACCAAGGGGGACCACAGGGGGTTGATTTCGGGGTGTGTGTGTGCGCCGCTCTTAAGCGGCGTGCGCGATTCGCTTCTGACGTAATCTTCGGTTTCGGGTAATGGGGCTTAAGTCCCAGGGTTTGGGAGGTAAGGAACGATGAGAGCGACGAAGGATGTAGTTCGGCGACGCGCATGGTTGGCTGCGGCGGCGCTGGGAACGTTGGCCTACGGCCTGACGCTGGCGGGGGCGCCAACCCCTAAGCCGGCGCCGAGCACGGAAACTGCGACGACGCAATCTGCCACGGTGCAGTCGCAAAGCACCGCGACCGCATCGATCGCCGCGACCCACGAGGGCGGGCGGCAATCCGTCGACGTACCTGTAGCGGGGTCGCCGGAACACGCCTCCCCTGTTCCCTGGGAGCCCCGGCCTATCAATCAGCGCGTAGTCGCCGGCCAGATGCCCGTGGGCGAGTTCCCGATCTACGTTCATGAGCCGGTGGACTATCGCGACGACCAGATGACCCGTGATCGCGCCGCGGGGCTCTACAGCGGCCCCATGCCCCTGGTGACCCAGGGCGCAGTGGCCACGGGCGGCTGCTCCTTCGACGTGCAGTGCGACGACGGTGAGCGCTGCACCATCGATGATTGCGAGATCGAACCGGGCGATCCGGCGGGAAGCGGCAAGTGTACGCACACCCTGGTCGCCGCGGGCGAGGCGGGCGGATGCGACGATGACGACTATTGCAACGGGGCGGAGACCTGCGACGGCGTCAACACCGACGGCTGCCAGGACGGCACCAATCCCACCTGCTGTGACACCGATCGATGCATGCAGGATTTCGCCATCTGTTCACCGGACAGCGCCAACGCGGGCGATCCCTGCCGCGCCGACAGCGACTGCCGCGGCGGCTTGTGCAGCCGATGCCGGCCTGCCTGCACCACCAATGCGGACTGCGACGACGGGCGTACCTGCAACGGCGCAGAGACCTGCAACGTGGGCACGGGCACGTGCCTGCGCGGCACGGCCCCCTGCGGAGCCAACGCCGACTGCTCTGAAGGCTATTGCTTCGGCGGCGGCAACGAGAACGCCGAGTGCGACACGGACCGCACCTGCGGCGCCGGCGAATGTGTCAAGAAGAGCTGCTCGGGCGGGACGCAGAACGGTCAGGCCTGCCTGACGGACGCCGATTGCACGGGTCAGACCAACGGCGTCTGCACGGCGTTTGCTCAGATCTGCACGACAGGACGCTGCTGCAATCCGAACGTTGCCGCTGGGGAGTTGCCCGGCGATTACATCTGCTCCAAGCGTCCCCTTTCGACCTGCAACTATTGCCTGGGTGGCAGCCAGAACAATGCCTTCTGCCCCTCGAGCGGTACCTGTGCGGGTGGTGGCGTCTGCACCCGTGGAAATTGGTACTCCGGCGACGATGGCAGCGAGCCGACCGGACAGAACGTGCCCGGCTGCGGCGGCTCGCCCGCGGATCGCAGCGATGACTGGGGCTGCCCGAAGTACAGCAGCGGCATCATGCAGACCACGGCGGCCACTCCTCCGGTGTACAACGTCACCGTCGGCCCGATCTCGGACTCGTCGGTGGCGATTCCCGCTCCGGCTGGGCCGAACGGTCCGCTCAACAAGCTCGGCGACGACTACACCATGGTCAACGCCAAATTCTGCAGCGGCGGCACGGACGCCGGTGAGGCTTGCTCGACCAACGCCGACTGCGCGTCACCGGGCGTTTGTGTGGCTACGTTCATTGGTCTGGACGTTTTCCGCTGGGTCGGTGGACCCACGGTGGCCGCGGACCGTATCCTCGTCGAGTTCTACGACGCCAGCGGCAACTTCATCGAAGACATCGTCATGGGGCCTGTGGCCACCACCGATGTTGTGGTGCAGGTTGTGCCTTTCCTTCCCGCCCTGGTGATTCCAGCCAATGGCTACGTAGTGACCCGGACGGCGAGTAACTTCCAACCCAACAGCCGTCACGTGTGGCTGTCGACCACTTCTCCGGCGCAGGCGGGCTCGAACAACGCCAACCAGCTCTGGGTCAACAATGGACCGACCAACGCGAGCTGGCTGGGCGCTCCCCAGGTGATGGCCTTCGAGCTGGCGGGCGACAAGGTTGCCGGTCCCAGCGGGGCATGCTGTGAAAGCGATACCGGAGAGTGTCGCGACGGCGTGTTCGAATGGGTCTGCAAGGGCGGCGGGGACATTTATCACGGGGACGGCTCGCGCTGCGCAACCTGCTTCGGCGGGGCGCAGTCCGGTCAGTCGTGCCGGCGGTGCGTGGGCAACAACGCGGTGTGCAACAGCGACGCGGATTGCGGCGGCGCAGGCGGGGGCAACTGTGCTCCGACGGCGCCGGGCGCCTTCTGCACCGGTAACGTGTGCACGGCGGGCAACGTGGGTGCGGCGTGCACGGTCAACGGTGACTGCACCATCCAGGGGTCGTGCCCGGCCGGTACTTGTGTCGCCGGAAATGTCGGCGCCTCGTGTACCCCCGGCAATGACGACCAATGCGACGTAGCCGGCACGTGTGCCGCGGCTTTCTGCGACACCCTCGACGATTGCGCGGGCGGCGTATGCTGCGAGGCCGACGGCGACTGTGCGATCGCTGCTAGCGAGGCCGCTTGCGAAGCGACCGTGGGTAGCGTCTGGCAGGGCTACGGCACGACCTGCGACCCCGACTGCTGCCCGCAGCCCCTGCTCTCCGACCTGCGCTGCATGGGAGGACCCAACAACCTCCAGACCTGCGTGAACGACGGGGGCTGCCGGCGGTGCGTGGGCGGGCCCAACGACACCGACGCCTGCACCGTGCATCAGGACTGTGCCCGTTGCAACGGCGGCACGAATGACGGCAATCCCTGCGACACCAGCGACGACTGCCCCGGCGAGGGCGTGTGCGAAGGCTTGTGTCTGGGCAAGTGCGTCTCCCGAGGAACCGGTGCGGACCAAGCCGGTGATGCCCAGGTCGTGGTGATCACGGTGCCGCCGCCGGGGTCGTTGCCCAAGACCGTCACCCTTTCGGGCAACAACACACCGGCCACCAGCACCTTCGAGAACCCCGATACTTGCTGGGGCATTCAGACCACCGCGGGCGGCGAGCCCGGTTGGTTTGAGGCGTTCCAGATTGCCGGCGTGTGTAGCGGCGGCGCCAACAACGGAAACACCTGTATTCAGGACTGCCCGGGCGGCGGTTCGTGCAATGGCAGCAGCGTTTGCGTGGGAGGAACCCGCGACGGGCTGGCGTGCGATTGTCCGTCGGGTAGCTGCGACAACGACTGCGCCTGGGTGCGGCTGGACTTCTGCTGCACGCAGCCGGTCCATGAGCCGGCGTGGGCCTTCATGTCCCTGGACACGGACTGCGTGAATCTGATCGGCAACTTCCCCAATCCCTATCATTTTGGTGAAGCCGCCAACGCCCGCGGCGCTCCCTACTGCGACGAGGACAACCTCTGGCAGTCATTCGGTCCGCTGGCGCCGGGCAACTATTACTACCCGATCTACTCCGTGCTGGCCGGGCACCACGGCGATTATCAGCTGCACATCACCGTGGAGGGTTGCCCCACGGCAGCCTGCTGCCTGCAGAATGAAACCTGTGTGGACGGCGTGAACCAGGGCGAATGCGATGCCCTGGGTGGCTACTCTCTCCAGCCGCCGCAGACGCAGGGCTCCAACACGGCGGTCCTGTGTACGCCCGGCATCTGTCAGGAAGGCGCATGCTGCACGGCGCCCGGAGAGTGCATTGATGAGGATGCCGGTCAACCCATGACCCAAGCGCTCTGCGACCAGCAGAACGGCGGCCAGGGCGGCATCTTCTTCGGCGGCGTGGAATGCTTCGGCGGAACGTGCGGCGACGGCGCCTCGTGCAACGATCCCTCGGACTGCACGGTCGGCACCTGCACGGGTTCGGCGGCGGAGCTGGCTCAGCCCAGCCCGTGTCCGATCTGCCAGCACACCTCCGAGGGAACGTGTACTCGCGAAGGCGGCGTGTACGTGTGGCTGTCGGACAAGTCCGCCTTGCAGGGGCCGACCCGTCAGGCTGACGACATCCGGCCCACACAGACCGGCGTACTCGAGGAGATTTGCCTGATCGGACACTATATTGGCTTCTATCCCGGCCGCGTTGACGAATGTGAATACAACAACGGCGGCGTGGTGGATGAATTCACCGTTCGCCTGTACGCCCCGTCGACCGAGGGCTATTTCCCCGGGGCGGTGCTGGGCGAGTGGGCTACCACTCACTTCCCGAATCCGCGCACCATCGAGTTCGCCCGCAACGTGGCCAACTGGGGTACGCAGGACTTCTATGATTTCCAACTGGAGCTGATCCCCACCGCCCAGTACCCGTTGGTGGAGCTGCAGGCCGGACAGATCTACTTCCTGGAAATCGCCAACAACACGACGGGTGGTGATCCCGAGTGCAATTTCTATATGTATGACTCCCAGGTCGGCGACGGGAACAGTTACGCTTTCCTGGATGGGATCTGCACGGACGAAAACGACCTCTACACCCGCAACTCGGTGAAGCTCTTCACCACCGACGTGCGGGCTATGCAGGACCCGGCCTGGTGCCTCAACGTGCCGTTCGAGTCCCCGGAGTCTCCCCTTCGGGCCTGCTGCCCGTTCAATCCGCTTGACCCGTGCCAGCAGACGACGATCCTCGACTGCGCCGTCGCCGGCGGCAACTGGCAGTTCAGTCAACCGACCTGCTCCGGGTTCGTTTGCCCGGTCGAGACGAACGACCTGTGTGAGGATGCGATCTTCGTACATGAAGGTGCCTTCGAGTACGACATGTTCACGGCGACGCTGGACGGCGCGACTCAGGAGCAGTGCGAGAGTCAAACCGATCTGACGACGTTCGACTCGGACATCTGGTACTACTACCAGCCCACCGCCACCGGGCAGGTGTACATCAGCACCTGCGACTGTGAGACGTTCGGCGATACGGTGGTGGCGGTGTACCACGATGCCCTCAGCCCCGCGATTTGCCCATGTCCTGGGGCGCCGGGCATGACACTGGATCAGTGTTATGACGACACTCAGGCGACTTTCTACCACAATGATGCTATATGCCCTTGGTCCGGGGCGCAGTCGGAAGTGCTGATGAACGTCACGGCCGGGAACTGCTACACCATCCGGCTGGGCATGTTCGTGGACGCCACGCCGGCTAACGGCAACCTGATCATCGCCCTGGCGCCTGGTTTCTGCGGGAACGATACCCGCGAGGCGAGCGCCGGCGAGCAGTGCGATGGCACGGACGACAGTCTCTGTCCGGGCGATTGCAACTACCTCTGCCAGTGTCCGCCGACAGTTTGCGGCGACAGCGTGCATGAGCCCGCGCTGGGCGAGGAGTGCGACGGCACGGCCGCGGGCGGTGCGCTGCCATGCACCAACTTCGGCACGACCTGCCGCGGTCCGGGCCATCCGGACGGCGAGTGCACGTGCGTGCCCGTCTGCGGGAACAACCGCCGCGAGGGCGCGGAGTTGTGCGACGACACGAACGGTCCCAGTCCGGGCGGCGACAATGGAATCTGTGGTGCCGCCGGCTGCAACGCCGCTACGTGCCGCTGCAACGCTACGTGCGGAAACGGCGTCGCCGAGATCGGTGAAGTGTGCGATCCCGGCACGGCGAGTCCGGGTGATGAGGACGATGACCTGTGTCCGGGCGGCTGTCTGGCGAATTGCACCTGCCCGACACCGGCCTGCGGCAACGGCATTCTCGAAGAGATCACCAACAACGAGGAGTGCGAGGAGGATACGGACTGCGACGAAGGTCCGTGCCGTGCGCCGGGCGACCCGGCTGGCGGGTGTACATGTGCCTGCGCCAGCTCCGAGCCTCCGCCGCCCACGCCCACCTGGAATTGTGCGGGCGGTCTCGGCAACACCAATTGCGAGGCTCGCACTCGGGCGCTGACCTTCAAGATGATCCCGCCGGCCACGGGCACGGGCGGGCCGGGCAGCTCGGCCATCAAGATCACCATGATGGACCTGCAGAATCCGGTTCCGGCCAACGACCCGTGCTGTGCGCCGCCGAACTTCAGTACGTTCGAGTCGGCGACGTGCACGGCCGCCGGCGAAGCGGGCGGTTGCGCTCGCTGGGTCGGTCCGCCATTCACCTATCTGGAGGCCCAGGAGCTGCCGGGCTTCGGCAACTACCGTGCCTCGCGCCTGCAGTGCACCCCGTACTACGACGATTGGGAGAATGAGCCCAACCAGGTGGTCAACGTGGTCGGGGCGGAAATCCTGCCCAGCTCCACGTATGCCGTCCAGTCGTACGGAACGGACTGCAAGGGTACCGAGGCGAGCTGCTCGAACGTCTCCGCCAGCGTGC
>SBAX01000402.1 GCA_005240095.1 Phycisphaera mikurensis | reverse complement strand
GCAATGCATGCAACCTGACGCGCCGCATCTCGGCTATATCGCTCTTTCAGAGCTTCTGCACTTGACTCTGGCAACTACCCAGGGCGATGCCCTGGGCTGTGTTATCTGGTCCCCTTCAGGGCCCAAAGCGTTCAACGAGTTCCCCGGCGCGGCTTCACCCGCCCGTTGCGCCCGTTGATCGGCTCGATGCGGGTGATGTGGATCAGGGCGCAGTGCGCCAGGCGCCCCTTTTGGCGTGCGCATAACGCCAAAGGCGTTGTAGGCGTCTCGAATATCGCGCGGAGCCGGTCTTGACTCCGAGCCGCTGTGCACTAAACAGGCAGCGCCGCAGGCAACTCCGGGACTTTGTCGGTTAATCGGTTGCGCGACTACAACCCGAGGCGCAACGTGAACTGCCCGATTTCCAGCGTGCCCGTCTGGCTGGAGAGGACGTCGATGCACAGGGCGAACTCCCGCTCGTTGAAGATTTCGATCGTGTTGGCCGAGAACGTGATGCGTGATGGACTGATCGACTCCGGATCGAGGTTCTCATCCAGCTCGATGATAAACGGCCCATACTCCTCACCGTCCTCGCACACCGTCTCTTCGTCGTCCAGAGACGCGATCCGCACGGTGACCTCGATGGTGTCACCCGCCTGAAGGTTCACGCCGCCCTTGCCGCCGCCGCCATCCGCAGGCGTGAAGGTGATGTCGCCCAAGTCGATGGCGATGCTGCCGCTGCCGATGTTGACGGCGCTTTCCGGCAAAGAACTCGTGGCTTTGTTCTGCGTGGCCACACCCGCCTCGACGTCGAAAGTTCCCAACGCCGGATCGAGCTCCAGTGGCACGGTGATCTGCAAGGCCTGCCGGCATCCCAAAAACCAGACGCTTCCGACTGCCGCAACCGATAACGCAAGGACGCTTCGTGTGCGCATGTTTCATCTCCCCTAATCTTGATGGCCCAAAGAGGCATCGTCCGCGAACCGCGCCGCGCCTTCGACGCCGCTTGCGAAGTTAGCCGCTATCGGACCACGTCGCCAGTTGCGAGCCGGCCAAACTGCGTCTGCGAGCGCGTCGCTACTTGCGCGCGGCGTTTAACCCGCACGCACTCGCCATCCGCGGCCTTCGAATCGTAACTGTTAATCTGGGAAAACAGGGAAACGCCGGTAAATCGCGAACCGTTATTCGGTCCAGTGGAGGGAGCATTGCACCGCCATCCGACCCGCTCACGAAGCGTCATACGTCCCACGATCGTCTGTTTCCTTTCGCTAATCGCGCTGTGCTGCCTGCACGGCTGCGGGGCCGGTTCGTTCTCTGACCCCGACTCCACGCTGGGCGGCAACGTCGATTCCGGCGGGCCGCGCGGCGGCGACTCCGTCGCACCGGCCGGGGACGAAGTCGGTCTTTCAATCAAAGTCACGCCCGTCTTCTGCTGCGACCCGCGGGCCATGACCTTCGAAGCGACCTTCGCCAACCCCAGTCGTGGGCGTGGCGCGAGCTTCGTGTGGGACTTCGGTGACGGGCACCGCGGACGCGGCATGCGGGTCAACCACACCTACGGCTGGCCCGGCGATTACCTCGTTGTCGTAACCGCCACGTTGTCCGACGACTCCGTCGTCTCCGCCGAGACGATCGTTTCGCTGGAGGCCCTGGAAGTCCCCTCCGGGGAGGACGATCCCGATCCGCAACTTCCGCCCGAGGAACCGACCGATCCACCGGCCGAAGTGGAACTCGTCGCCGACGCCGGCGAAGATCAAGAGGTCGCGGCCGGTGACCTCGTGACCCTCGACGGGCGCGGCAGCTACGAGGCCAGCCCGGAGGCGCTCTTCTTCGAGTGGCGGCAGGTCAAGGGTCCCACGGTGGAGCTGGCCGATGCGAGCGCCGACGTCACTACGTTCGTCGCCCCCACCAACATCACGACGCAGACCATTCTGCACTTTGCCCTCATCGTTTCCTATGGCGAGGCCATCGACGTCGACGACGTCATCATCACGGTCGCGCCGCCTCCCCCGCCGCTGCCGCCGGTGCGCTTCGCGGTGGTCCTGGAGAACAGCCTGCTCGTGCAGGTGCTCAATCCCGACGAGGATCAGAGCACGCCGCAGATTCAGAGCTTCTCCGGCGAGTGGGGCCGCGCGACCATCCGCGCCGTGAGCGACATCGAGTACGAGCTGACCCTCCACGCCGCCCAGCGACTCAATCGCGTGTTCTTCCCCTGGTTCGGGCAGGACTATCCTTGCAACCGCATTCTCTACCCGCACATGATGGGCTTGGAGATCGCCAACGACCGCCTCGCCCGCGGACGCTGGAGCGACGAGAACATTGCCGTCTATCCCGGACAGACCGTCTTTCCCGGCGCGGTGCTGGATAGCGAAACCCAGGCCCGCGGCGTGTTCGCCTCCAACTGGCCGCCCGTCGAAGTGCGGGTGATGTATTCCCTCGGCCGGATCACCGCCCGCTACGATCAGGTCGTGCCTCCCGAGCACACCGCCCGCTACCGCTGCATGATCGTGGACGCAGCGCCCGGCGAAAGCAGCATGGCCTGGCACCGAGCCCTTGATCCGTACAAGCAGTGGCTCACTTCGCACATGCTCGAAGACGGCCTGCTGCCCATTCAGCTGCCTGAGTGGCTGCTCAACGCCCACGGCTGGAACAACGTGCAGCTTCAGAACTACGACGACCCCATGGGCGAGCTGCGCTACCGCTGGGAAGCGTGGGGCGAGATGTTCCCGCTCATCCAGACCTGGGGCAGCATGTCCGATCGGCACTACCCGCCGGATGACCAGACCAGCTGCTGCTTCATCGATACCAGCCTGCACCCCCGAAACGCGGAGCTGCCGGCGGTCTCGGCGCAGATCGCCTCCGAAGGCGGGTACATCGGGCACTACGCCCGCCCGCGCAACACGGGACCCGTGGCCGGAACGAACGTCAACGCCCCCGCCAACCGCCAGTTCCTGCTGGATTGGATCACCATCAACCGCACGCAGTACAACGCCAACATGAACTACCTCGACTGGTTCATCGCCCGACCCATCGGGCCGGTGCTCGACGTGGCCCGCCAGTTCCGCGATGGGCTATGGGGCTATGACACGGTCTGCGAACGCGCCGTCGATGTCTACCCCACGACGTTCCTGATGAGCGGCGCGCTCTGGGGCGGCACGAACTACAACACCACGGCCGATCTCACCCTCGACGACGCTCCGCTCTCGCAGGTGGGCATCTCCTTCCCACGGCTGGTGCGCTACGTGCTCGACGACCGAGTCATCTTCCTGGGCGAGTCCAACGGCGATCACATGCTCTGGGGCACCAGCCGGGGTGGTTACTTCTGGGGCGAACGAATGGCTTTTCTATTGGGCTGCAAGCTGGACTGGGCGCAGCACATCGACAGCGGCGCGGGCACAAATCCGGCCGTGCCCGCCATCGTAGAGGCTTGGACGCAGTCGCGGTTCTGGCAGCGCCGCCCGGTGTACATGGACACCATCGGACTGACCGACGTGCCCGCCGCCTTCGACATCCGCCGCTTCCACGGCGCGAGCGGCGAAGTCATCCTCGCCATCGACAACTCCGCAGGCCTCCCCGTCGTCCGCTTCAATCTCGACGGCCAGCCGACGACCATCAACACCACAGGCTCGTGGTTCAAAATCGTGGTCCTCGGTCAGTAGTTCGTTGAACCCGCTCTCATCGCCTCTGTTCAAGGAGTAGGCGTTAGCATCCCAGCGGGACGCGCTGAGAATACCCCGGCACCTTCACGGCCCGTACGTGTATAGCTTAGCGTAAGGAGGACCGGCAGGCTGAAAGCCTGCTCTAGAGTAGCCGGGGGCAAGCGCCGCGCCGCCCCCGGATCTCGGCCCAACCAGACGTCGCGACCCTGAAAGGGTCGCACTGCTGCGAGAATGGGCCACCCAACAGTGCACTACACGCTAAGTATATTGAACGCTCCAAAACCGTGAAAAGAATTCACGTTTTTTCATTACGTTTGTTAGGGTGGGCTTCTCGATGTTTCTTGCGGAGGACCACTCCGCCTTTGGGGGTTAGGGCGAAGCCCTGCTATACAGGTACGGGATTCCTATCTCGGTCCTGAAGTTGCGAGAATCGCTCTTCCATCGTCTCTCGCGGGAAGGGATTCCCGCGAGGATGCGTGCCAGAAAGAAGCTGCTAACACCCCCCTTTGATCCCCCTTGTTAAAGGGGGGAGGCGAGCTACTTGAGGCGGGCGGCGCGTTTGCGTTCGACTTCGCTGAGCAGGCGCTTGCGGAGGCGGATGGCGTCGGGGGTGACTTCAAGGAGCTCGTCGTCTTCGATGAACTCCAGGGCCAGTTCGAGGG
>SBAX01000278.1 GCA_005240095.1 Phycisphaera mikurensis | reverse complement strand
GGTTATTGCAACGTTGGGCGGGTGATCGACGTCGGGCCGGGAGTGGCGGGCTTTCGCGTAGGCGACCGCGTGGCCTCGAACGGACCGCATGCGGAAATCGTGCACGTGCCCGCGACGCTCGCGGCGCGGGTGCCGGACGGCGTGGCCGATGAGGCGGCGGCGTTCACCGTGCTTGGCTCGATCGCCCTGCACGGCGTGCGCCTGGCCGAGCCGACGTTCGGTGAGACCTTAGCGGTCATCGGGCTGGGGCTGGTGGGGCTGCTGGCGGCGCAGTTCCTACGGGCCCACGGCTGTCGCGTCATTGCCATTGATACGCAAGCGGGGCGATGCGAACGAGCGCGTGCCATGGGGTGTCATGCGGTTGCCGTGCGGCCCGGGTCGGACCCCGTAGCCGCGGCAGCAGCGCTGACCGAGGGGCGCGGCGTGGACGGGGTGGTGATTGCGGCCTCTACGGAGAGCGACGAAGTCGTGCATCAGGCGGCGCAGATGTGCCGCAAGCGCGGGCGGATTGTCCTTGTAGGCGTGGTGGGGCTCGATCTGCGGCGCAGTGATTTCTATGAGAAGGAACTGACTTTCCAGGTTTCCTGTTCCTATGGGCCGGGACGGCATGACCCCACTTATGAAAGCGGCGGACGGGATTATCCGGCGGCGTATGTGCGCTGGACTGTGGCGCGGAACTTCGCCGCAGTGCTCGAAGCACTGGCTGATGGACGGCTGAAAGTTGATGATCTTGTTTCCCAGCGAATCCCGCAGTGCAGCGCGGCGGACGCCTATGGGGATGCGCTGTCCGACGCACAGACAATGGGAATCGTGCTCACATATCCTCAGGATGATGTTCCCGTTGAGCGGACGGTAGCGCTGCCGAAAACCTCTGCGACGCCATCAAGGCCGACATCGCCGGTTGTGGGTGTGATTGGCGCCGGTCAGTTCGCCAAACATGTGCTCCTTCCGGAGATACGCCGCTTCGGCGCGCCCATTCGCTGCGTGGCCAGCAGCATGGGAGTCAGCGGCGTCCACGCGGCGCGGAAGTTCGACGCCCAGCAGACCACCACGGACTATCACACGGTCTTGGAAGACCGCGACATCAACGTGGTGTTCATTGCCACACGGCATGGGGATCACGCACGGCTGGTCGCGGAAGCTCTGGAACACGGCAAGCATGTGTTCGTCGAGAAACCACTGGCTATTGACGCAGAGCAACTGGAGGAGGTTAGGCAAGCGTATTCTCTGCGACCCGAATCGCAGTTGATGGTGGGCTTCAACCGCCGATTTGCGCCGCACGCTGTGAAGGTCCGGGCGGCGCTGGACGGGCGAACGCAGCCCATCGCCGTGCGGGCCGTCATCAACGCGGGCGCGATACCCGGTGAGCATTGGACACTGGATCCGCGAGAAGGCGGCGGCCGGATCATCGGTGAAGCTTGTCATTTCATTGATCTGTTGATGTTTCTGGTAGACCACCCCATTGTCGAAATCAGCGCGGTGGCGTTGGAGAGTGGCTCGACCTCGGAAACGGTTTCCATAAGTGCGCGGTTTGTAGACGGTTCGATTGGTGCCATCGACTACTGGTGCAATGGCCCGCGGTCGTATCCGAAGGAGCGTGTGGAAGTCTTCAGCGAGGGGCGGGCAGTCGTCATCGACAACTGGCGTCGACTGGTGGCTTATCAGTGGGCGGGCATACCAAAGATGCGATTGCGGCAGGATAAGGGGCACGCCCACGAGATCGCAGCGTTCCTTCAGTGCGTGGCCTCCGGTGGAGTGCCATTGATACCCTTTGCCGAACTGGATGCGGTCACGCAGGCGACTCTGGCGGTCGTCCAATCGCTGCGTGAACGTCGGCCGATTCCATTGCACCGCGATGCCGGTGCCGCAGTCGCCGCGCCGGTTGAAGTGCTGGCCCCATGACGCCCCTCCTCAAGGCTTATTACACGCTGCGATATCTGGGCCCGCGGTTTGTCGTTCAGCGCACGGCCTTGGAGGTTCGGAAGCGCCTGGGATTGACGCGGCGCCGCTTTGCGTCCCGGCCATGGGCGTCCATTCACCTCAGCGACATCTTGTGCGCGGGCACCCCGACCGATGCGCAGAAGTATGCTTCGTTCAAGCATAGCAAACCGGCTGCCTTCTTCTTTCTCCTCGGACGACCGCCTGCCGTCGACGTGAAGGCCATGCCTGCCGAATTCGAGCGGCGCCCGGCGCTGGCGGAGCGACTCGATTTGCTGGCGCACAACCGATGTGTGTACTTTCTGCATGAACCATCGCCCGAGGCGATCGACTGGTACCATAATCCGTTCGACAACACGCGTGGAGACAGTAGACAAGTCTGGTCTGATATTCCCGATTTCCGCGCCGATCAGGGTGACCCGCGCGTTCTATGGGAGCCGTCCCGGGCGGCGTGGGCCTTCGATTGCGCCCTTGCGCGGGCTCGGGGGCTGAGCGCGCCGGCCGGTGAGCTCTATTGGCGATGGCTGGACTCCTGGATGGCGGCGTGTCCGCCCTTTCAAGGCTTTCAATGGAAATGCGGCCAGGAAAGTGCCGTGCGTTTCATGGCTCTGACCTTTGGGTTCTGGGCATTGACTGACGACACGCTGCCCGCAGAGCGTTGGTTGCAATTCGCCCGCCTGGCGTGGGCCACCGGATACCGCATCTTCCATCACATAGAATATGCGGTTTCTCAAAACAATAACCACGCCCTGTCGGAAAGTTGCGGGCTGCTGCTTATCGCCCACCTGTTCCCCGAATTCCGCGAGGCGAACGCATGGGAAAAGTTGGGTCGGGAGGTCTTTGAGAGCGCTATTCGCCGCCAGGTTTACGACGACGGGAGCTACGTTCAGCATTCCATGAATTACCATCGGGTGATGCTGCATGTCTCTATTGTGGCCATGCGGATCGCCGAGCTGGCAGGACGCCCATTTGACCGCGATATCTACGACCGCATTGGGAAAGCAACCGAATTCCTCTTCCACCTGACGGATCCACAGTCCGGCGGCGCACCTAACTATGGCAACAATGACGGAGCCTATGTGCTGCCGCTTTCGGAGTGCGACGCCGCAGACTATCGGCCGGTGGTGCAGGCGGGCCACTATCTGGTCCATCGCACAAGGCTGCTGTCAGCCGGACCCTGGGATGAGGAGTCGCTGTGGCTTTTTGGCGAGGAGGCCATACACGCTGCGCGGTGCGAACGCCATCACTGGTCCAGCACCGCCTTTGCGACCGGCGGGTACTACAAGATCGCACGCCGGGCAAGCTGGGCCATGATCCGCTGCCATACCTACCGCGATCGCCCGGGCCAGTGCGATCCTCTGCACGTAGATCTGTGGTGGAAAGGGCTCAACCTGCTGCGCGACTGTGGGACATATCGCTACTATCTGCCCGCGACACCAGGACTCGAACGATACTTCCCGCGCCGGGCGGCGCACAACACCGTGGAGATAGATGACGCCGATGCCGTCCATTGGGTCACCCGGTTTCTCTTTTGCCCGTTTCCCGAGGCCCACTGCACGCGCTTCGTGCCATCCGATGACGAGGCCGCCGTTTTTGAAGGTCAGGAGCTGGACTATCAACGCGCTCCTTGGCACGTGTCGCATCGGCGCAGCGTCATTGCCGCGATGGACGATCTCTGGATTGTCGTGGACGACTTCGCCGGCAGCGGCGTGCACGCCGTGACGGCCCGATGGCACATGCCCGACGTGCCGCATGAGCTGCGAGGTGGCGACACTGTGGAGCTTTCCACACCCAATGGACCTGCCACCATTCAGGTTTGCAGTGCGGCCGCCGAGTCCCCGCAATGCACAGTTCATCGCGGGCTGGTCGAGGGCTCGACCATTGCAGGCGTGGCCGCTCCATATTACGCGACCCTTGCGCCAATCGTGACGTTGACGGCCAGTCAGCGCACGAACCTGCCGGCGCGCGTCATCACGTTCATCGGACTCGGCACAGCCGTGGAGGCATCGCGCGAGGCAGCGGGACGCGAAGGCGAGACCTGGAAGGTGATGTCCGGTGATTCCTCGTGGCGGCTCGAGTTATGCTCCCCCGGCGAGACGCGCGGCTCGATATTCCGCGGGATGCGCCCGGCCGCGATCAGCGAGGTAGTCGTGTGATGGCAGTGCACCCAGTGTGCGAACTACATCTCCCAAGGTCGCAAACTCAAAGTCGCGCAGCATGCGGTCGATCTTGTTCCTGAGGCCACGGCGGCCGATCGACTGATGCCAGCGCAGCCGCCAAGGTACGCGCACCGGCAACCGCGCGATTTCCTGAGGGCTGTATTCATAGGGATGCATGTACAGTATCGCGGGCTGAGCGCACCCATTGATCTGGCGAATTCCCCTGCGAATGACCCCGTAGGGAAACAGGCGAAAGTAGCCGCCCCCGCCCATCGGCCAGCGGCGGCCCAGTACTTCGCAGGACCCCACCGGCAGTTCGATGAGTGATCGTCCGCCGCCAAGCAGGATGCTATGGGGGAAGCGCGGCACGCAATGAATTCCATAACGCCGCATGGCGATGGGGAACACAGAGGAATCATACTCAAAGCCGCAGTCGGCGAGGATATCCAGCGCCCACAGCGTATCCCCTGTGATGGAGAACGCCGGTGCACGGTAACCGATGACGCGCCGGCCGATCAGGTCCTCGAGCAGACCCTTGGAGCGAAGCAGGTCTTCGCGGAATTGGGCGGGCGTCTGGGTGTGAATCAATCGGTGGCCGTAGCCGTGGCTCTGGACTTCGTGTCCCGTGGAGTGGATTTTGCGCACCAGGTCCGGAGCTTTCTCCGCGGCTAGGCCCAATACGAAGAACGTGGCCCGGACGCCGTGCTCCTCCAGATGCTCAAGGACTCGCCTGGTGTTGTGAATGAAGCAGTCGGTCAGGGACAGCGCCGGGTCGAAGACTGACTGCACCCAGTCCTCCACGTCGACGGTCAGTGCATTCAGGAAGCGATGACCGTCAGCAGGCATAGTCGCGTTGCACCTTTTCCAGGACCGCCACGAACTGCGCCCCCAGCGTGTCGCGGGAGAACTTCGTTTCCCCCAACTGTCGCGCCCGCCGTCCCATCGCCGGCAGCTCGTCTTGTTTTTCCCGCAGGTTCAGGACCGCGTCGGCGAAAGCCACTGGATCATCCGGGGGCACGACGACGCCGCACTGATGCTGCTCAATCAAGCCGCCCAGCCAGCCGGGATAGTTGTTAAGAATCGGCAGGCCGGCGGCGAGAAAATCAAAGAATTTGTTGGGCGACGTGCCGTAGTAGAACGCGGGGACGTTCTTGAGAACCATCAGTCCCACGTGCATGCGAGGCAGAATCTGCGCAAACTGCGTCTTGGGGATGGGGTCGAGCCATAGGACCAGATCGTTTAGACCCTCATCCTTGGTGCGCTGCACGAGGCGCGGCTTCTGCCCCCCGTCGCCGATGAAGACGAAACGAATTCCCGTGACGCCACGGCGTTTAAGCACCGCGGCCGCATCGAGGACCGCGTCCAGTCCGTTGGCCAGTCCGTGTGCCCCAGCGAAGATGAGGCGAAAGTCGCCGTCTGCGCCGAACCGCCCATCCAGGCTCTTGTCGTCGCTGGGCGAGAAGAGATCGAGGTCGCAACTGTTGGGAATCATGGTGACCTGCTCGGCCGGATAACCCGTACGGCGAATCCCCTCTTTGATGCCGGGTGCCAGGGCGATCACGTGCCGGGCGGCGTGATAGATGTTGCGCTCAAGCCTTCGCGTATACCACTTGAGCAGGGGATTCTTGATCACCCCCAGGGCAATGGCCAGCTCCGGCCACAGGTCGCGAACTTCGAAGACAAAGGGAACGCGCAGGTGTCGCGCCCCCTTCATTCCGGGGATGCCGACGGTCAGCGGCGTCGAGGTGGCGAACACCAGATCGGCGTCGAGGTTCTTCACCAGCGTCGTGGCCGTGCGGGCGAACCGCCCGAATGCCAGGACGCGGCGGGCAAAGCTCATGCGATTGGCATAGGGCTCACTCACGCGAAGCACGTGGATGCCGTCCACCTCCAGCTCGTCCACGCGCCTACCAGAGGAGGCGACCTGATCGCCCGCGTGATACTCCCCGCAGATCATCGTGACCCGGTGCCCGGCGCGAATCAGCCGCTTGCTCATCTCGTAGGAGCGCGTCCCGGTTGCGCCTTTGGTGGTGGAGAAGTGTTGATGAATGTAGGCTACGTGCATGATCAGAATGGGCTGAGACAGGCAGCGGCCAGCGGATTCGGATCACATTTTAACACTTACGCGACATGCTCCGAGCTGCGAAACCATTCGACGAAGTGCGCCAGACCGGTGGAGAAATCCACGGAAGGCCGAAATCCAAGATCCTTGGCGGCCAGGGATATATCCGCGTAGGTGCACTGGACATCTCCCGCCTGGGGAGGACGTGGGTCAAGGACGGCCTTGCGCCCGGTGGCGCGTTCAATATGGCCCACCAAGTCGCGGAGTGTGACGGGACTCGATCCTCCAAGATTGTAAATGTGAAAGCCCGCACATTGCTGAATCGCGCTGAGAACACCGGTGACGATGTCGTCGATGTACGTGTAATCCCTGGCCATGGACCCATCGCCGAAGACAGGGATGGGCTGACCGGTCTCCACCAGACGAACGAATCTGTGAATGGCCAAGTCGGGGCGCTGCCGCGGTCCGTACACGGTGAAAAACCGCAGGCAGGTGACATTCATCCCGTACAGATGATGGAAGGTTCGACAAAGCAGTTCTCCAGCCGCCTTTGTCGCGGCATACGGAGATATGGGTGCGTCAATACGATCGGTCTCGGAAAAAGGAAGTTTGGCGTTGTTCCCATAGACGCTGGAACTGCTGCCGAAGATGAAGCGAACCGCCGGTAGTCGGCGGCAGACTTCCAGAAGAACCGTCGTCCCCCCCACGTTCACATCCTGGTAGAGCAGGGGCAACTCAATGGATGGTCGCACACCCGCGCGGGCTGCCAAATGGACAACCACGTCCACATCGGAAGAGACCACACTCTGGACGGCTTTGATGTCGCGGATGTCGCCTTCGACAAGTTTGAATCGTGAGTTCTTCGCCGCTTCCCTCAGATTCTTGCGCTTGACTTTAGCGCTGTAGAAATCATCGAAGTTGTCCAGCACGGTCACATCGTGTCCGGCGCGCAGCAGAGCTTCGCAGACGTGCGAACCGATGAAGCCGGCGCCGCCGGTGACGACGACTCTCCGCATGCGTGTTTCCTAGCTCGGGTTTCTATAGGGCCGCCCGATGCAATAATACTGGAACCCTTTCTTCGACAACGACACCGGGTCATACAGGTTCCGCCCGTCGAAGATGACCTTGCGGCGGAGCTTGGCCGCGATGATGTCGAAGTCGGGGGTGCGGAACTGCGGCCAGTCCGTAAACACCACCAGCGCGTCGGCCCCCTCCAGCGCCTGATAGGCGTCCTCGCAGAAGACCACGCCGTCGCGCAGCTCCGCGGCGGACGCGCTCATGGCCTGGGGATCGTGGGCCTGCACGCGCATCTTCCGCTCCAGGAACATCCGCACCGAGGCAATCGCGGGCGACTCGCGGATGTCGTCCGTCCAGGATTTAAATGCCAAGCCCCACACCGCCACCGTCGTCTTCGGGCAGGCCTCGCCGAAGAAGTCGATCACTTTGCGGGCGAACCGCTTGCGCTGGCGGAGGTTCACTTCCTGGGCGCCCTGCACAAGAGTGGCCGGCTGCTCCACCGATTTGGCCATGTTGAGCAGAGCGCTGATGTCCTTGGGGAAGCACGATCCGCCATACCCAACCCCCGGAAACAGAAAGGCGCTGCCGATGCGCGAATCCGAGCCGATGCCGCGGCGAACACTCTCCACGTCGGCGCCGAACTTCTCGCACAGGCCGGCCATTTCGTTCATGAAGGAAATCCGCATGGCCAGCATGGCGTTGGCCGCGTACTTGGTCATTTCCGCGCTGGCCGGGTCCATCACGAAGATACGCTCGTCACGGCGCATGAACGACCCGTACAGTTCGCGCATGATCTCGATGACCGCGTGGCTGGTCGCCCCGATGACCACCCGATCCGGGTGGGTGAAGTCCTCCACCGCCGCCCCTTCCTTGAGGAATTCGGGGTTGCTCACGTAATCGAAGGGGTGATCCGTCTGTGCGCGGATGGCCTCGGAAACTTTCTTGTGCGTGCCCACCGGCACGGTGCTCTTCATCACCACCACGCGGTAGCCGTCCATGGCCTTGCCGATGGACTGGGCCACATTCAGGATGGCCGTCAGGTCGACCGAGCCGTCGTCCGCCTGGGGCGTGCCTACGGCGATGAACACTACGCGGCTCTTCTGCACGGCCTCCACCAGATTGGTGGTGAAACTCAGGCGGCCCAGTTTCTGGTTGCGGACCACGATCTCGCCCAGCCCCGGCTCGTAAATGGGAATCTCCCCGTCGATCAGCCGCCGGACCTTGCGTTCATCGCAGTCCACGCACACCACGCGATGCCCGCTGTCCGCAAAGCACGCCCCCGCAACCAATCCCACATAGCCGGTGCCGACCATAGACAGATTCATGATCTACGATTCCTGCGATTCACTCTTCCTTTGCCGATTGCTGCATATGGCTCGAGGCCACTAGAGAAGCCACGATCCGGTCGGCCGCGTGCCCGTCCCACAGGTCCGGAGGATGAACGGCGCCCATCGGCTGCTGACGCACCGCATGATAGGCCGCAAGGATGCCCTCGGTCGACGTTCCCGCCAGACGATTGGTCCCCTGGGTCAAGGTGATGGGCCGCTCGGTGTTGTTGCGAAGGGTCAGGCAGGGTACTCCCAGGATCGTGGTCTCCTCCTGGACGCCTCCCGAATCCGTCAATACTACGGCGCTGTGGGCCATCAGTTTCAAGAAATCCAGGTAGCCCAGCGGCTCGATCAGCCGAAGCCCGCCGCTCTGCTCGACTCGGCGGCTGAGCCCCAGGGCTTCGAGGTTCTTGCGCGACCGCGGATGGATCGGAAAGGCCACGGGCATGTCGCGGCTGATGGTTTCGAGGGCCTTCAGGATGCCGCCGAAGGACTCGGTCTCGTCGACGTTGCTGGGCCGGTGCAGCGTGACCACGGCATAATGCTGGTCCTGCAGCTCCAGATCGCGGAGGATCGAGGACTTCTCGGCCTGGGCCCGGTTGCGCAGCAGCGTGTCGATCATCACGTTGCCCACCAGGTGAATCTTCTCGCTGGCTACACCCTCGCGGCGGAGGTTATCGACCCCGCTCGGTTCGGTCACAAAGAGCAGGTCGCTGATCGCATCGGTCAGGACGCGATTGACTTCCTCGGGCATGGTGCGGTCGAAGCTCCGCAGGCCGGCTTCGACATGAGCAACCTGAATGCCCAGCTTGCAGGCCGTCAGAGCGGCGGCGAGCGTACTGTTCACGTCGCCGACCACCACCACCCAATCGGGCCTTTCCTTCAGGCAAACCGGCTCGAAGCGTTTCATGACCTCCGCGGTCTGCACGGCGTGCGAGCAGCTTCCCACTTCCAGGTTCACGTCCGGCTCGGGAATGCCCAGCTCGCCGAAGAACGACCGGCTCATCCGCTCGTCGTAGTGCTGCCCGGTGTGAACCAGAATGGCCTGGATGCTGCTGGTGCGGCGCATCACGTCCACCAGCGGGGCGATCTTCATGAAGTTGGGCCGGGCGCCGCAGACGCAGATGACTTTGAGCATGAACCGAGCATCCCCTTCGGACCGGCGCCGTCAAGTAGCCCGGCGCTGTGCGCGACGTGCCGCGGCGATCCTCGATATTATCGACCCGTTTGCGGGCCTCCTGCAAGAACGGAGCTTCAGGCCTGCCCTATCGATGTTGTGAGACCGGCCGGCCGGTTCTACCATCGCGGCGTGGAACGGACGATTGCTCTGTGGGTGGCCTACGACGGCACCGAGTTTCACGGCTGGCAGAACCAGCCGGAGCAGCGCACCGTGCAGAGCGTGCTGGAGCAGGCTCTGCGGCGCGTCGCCCGGCATCAGGTGGACCTGATGGGCAGCGGGCGCACCGACACCGGCGTCCACGCCGCCGGGCATGTCAGCAGCTTTCGCACCACGTGCGATTTGGAGCCCGAGCGCTTTCGCCATGCCATCGGCTCGCGCCTGCCCAAGGACGTGTCCGTGATCGCTTTGCGTGAGGTGCATCCTGATTTCCACGCCACGCACAGCGCAGTCAGCAAGCTGTACCGCTATCGCATCCACAACGTCCCGGGGCGTCCGGTGGAAGGCGCCGTTCAGCGGTATACGTATCACTTCTGGGAGCCGCTTGATCTGGAGCGGATGCGTGCCGGGGCGCGCTACTACGTGGGGGAGAAGGACTTTGCGGCCATGGCCGGGAAGGGCGGCAACGTCCGTGAAACCACCGTCCGCACCGTGCTGCGCTGCGACGTCGAACGACACTACGACGAGGTGCGTATCGACGTGGAGGGCACGGGCTTTTTGTACAAGCAGGTCCGCACCATGGTGGGCACGCTGCTCAACGTGGGTCGGGGCTATTGGGAGCCGCAGCGCGTGGCCGAGATTCTGGCATCGAAAGACCGGATGCTTGCGGGGCCGACCGTGCCGGCGCGGGGATTGTGCCTGCGGTGGGTGAAGTACCCGGCGCGCCTGCTGACGCCCCAGGGCGCGGTTGGCGAGTCAGCCATGCCGATTGAGTCAGTAGAGCCCAGCGCCGTTCGCGGCTGTTGATTCGTCGTTTTGCATTCACATGCGCATCTGCCATGTCATCACCCGTCTGATCATCGGCGGGGCCCAGGAAAACACCGTGCTTTCGTGCCGCGGGCTCGCCCAGCGCGGCCACGACGTGACCCTCATCGCGGGCGAGGAAACGGGGCCGGAAGGCTCCCTGTGGGATCAGGCGGAGGGCGCCGGCTGCAACCTGGTGCGCCTGCCCTGGATGTGCCGCAGGGTGTCACTTACGCGCGACTTTCGGGCTTACCTCGCTCTGCGGCAGCTCTTCAAGAAGCTGCGTCCCGACGTTGTCCACACCCACAGCAGCAAGGCCGGGATCCTCGGCCGCTGGGCAGCGGACGCGGCCGGCGTGCCGGTCATCATTCACACCATCCACGGGATGAGCTTCAACCGCACGCAGTCGTGGCCGGTGCGGACTTTCTATCGCCTTCTGGAACGCGACGCCGCCCGGCTGACTACGAAGTTTGTCAGCGTGGCCGATGCCATGACGGCGCAGGCGGTGGCGGCGCGCCTAGCCCCGCACGAGGCTTTCGTCGCCATCCGATCGGGCATCGAAACCAAGCGCTTCACGCCCCGCGCCGAATTGCGGGCCAAGCACCGCCGCGCCTGGGGCGTGGCGGACGACGAAATCGTGGTCGGCACCATCGCCCGTCTCTTCGAGAACAAGGGCTACGAAGAGATCCTCGCGGCCATGCCGGCGGCCGCCGCCCGCTGCCCCAAGCTGCGTTTCGTGTGGATCGGTGACGGCGCTCACCGCGCCCGCTACGAAGCCCACTTGGCGCAGATCGGCCTGCGCGAGCGAACCACCCTGCTGGGTCTGGTCGGCCCCGATGACGTCGCTTCGCTGCTCAACGGCTTTGACATCCTGGTTCACGCCTCCCGCTGGGAGGGCCTGCCCCGTGCGGTCGTTCAGGCCCTGCTCATGGAAGTGCCCGCGATCAGCTTCGACAACGACGGCGCCCCGGAGGTGGTGATCCCCGGCGAAACCGGGCTGCTCGTGCCGCTAGGCGACGTCGCCGGTCTGTCCGACGCTATGGTGCGACTGGCCGCCGACCCGACCCTGCGCCGCGCCCTCGGTGAGCGCGGGCGCACCCGCTGCCTGACTATGTTCGACTGGCGCACCATGGTCGACGACCTCGAACGCCTGTACGCAGGATTGCTCCCCGCCGGTTCGTCAGACCCCTCTCCCTCATAGGGAGAGGGGCAGGGGTGAGGGTCGAGCGCCTCGACGCGCGCTTGGGCTCCCGAAAATCAGCCCCCCTCCTTGATAAGGAGGGGCTGGTGGTGGTCTCCAGTGGAGGCACGTCACGCGAGCTAAGGGTCGAGCGTTCGGCGAACGACAAGCTACGTTGCGCCGAAGGCAAAAACCGGCTACAATTACGCGCCACGGATTACCGCGCCGGTAGCTCAGGTGGACAGAGCATCGGATTTCTAATCCGACGGTCGGGGGTTCGAATCCCTCCCGGCGCAGTGGGCGGCGACTGCAGGGCACGGCGCGGCAGCGACGTACAACGGGCGTCGAGGCGTCCGAGACCGCACCCGCTCGTTGCCAGGGCGGCTACTGCGATCACACAGCCTCGCGGTCCTTCAGCGCGAAATCGCCCGGTCGTGAGCCGCGCTGCACGTCACCTTTCGCCCCTCGCTCAGTCGCAGTCCCCTGGACAGTTGATGGCGTCCTCGCCGCAATCGCAGAAGAGGTCGCCGCACACCGGAGGACAATCGGTGTCGCAACTACACGGGTCTTCGCCCAATCCCGTTTCGCAGCAATTGTCCCCGCAGAACGCCCCGCCTCCCGCCACGGACGTGCCCAGGCAGTCCTCGGAGCAATTACACGCATTCTCGGCGGGGCGCTCACAGCACCCGTTGCCGCAGCTGCCGCCTCCTCCGCCCGCCACGGACGTGCCGCAGTCCGCCGGGCAGGTGCACGGGTTCTCGTCGCAATCACAGAAGAAGTTGCCGCAGGATGTGCCGCAATCGGTGGGGCAGGTGCACTGGTCTTCATCAAGGCTGGCGCAGCAACCATCCCCGCAGACGCCGAAGCACACCCCACAGGCCGAGCACGCGTCCGTGCAGCAGTCGCCTGAGTCGATGCACGCGCAGTCGCAGAAGCACCCACCCGGAGCCTGTAAGCCACACGCCCCGGCCGCCGCGCAGCCGCAATCCGCCCCACAAGTGAACTCATCTTCGCCGCATTCGCAGGACCCATTGCCGCAGGACGTGGCGCAATCGACAGGGCAGCTGCACGAGTCCTCGCCGGGGTTACAGCACGCGTCGCCGCAGAACGAGTTGCAGTCGTCGGGACAGCTGCACGAGTCCTCCGTGTCGTCGCAGCAGCCGTCGCCGCAAACGTTGCCGCATAGTCCGCACGCCGTGCATGCGTCAGCGCAGCAGTCGCCGATGTCCAGACAGTCGCAGTCGCAGCAGCAGCCCGCCACACAAGTTCCGCACGCACCAGCGCAGGTCCCACCGCAATCCTGGGGACAACTGGCCGCATCCTCGAAGCAGTCGCAGGACCCGTTGCCGCAGGACGGGCCGCAGTCGTTCGGGCAGGTACACGAGTCCTCGCCCGCATTGCAGACGCCGTTGCCGCAGCACGTTTGGGAAAGGCTGCCCCCCGCCTCTGCATCCGGACAGCAATCACCAAACCCGAGGCAATCGCAATCGCAGGCACACCCCCCCGTAGCACCGCCACCACAATTGCCCGCCGCGCAACCGCAGTCCACGGCACAGGTGAAAGCGTCCTCGCCCGCATTGCAGACGCCGTTGCCGCAGCACGTCTGGGAAAGGCTGCACGCCGTCTCTGCATCCGGACAGCAATCACCAAACCCGAGGCAATCGCAATCGCAGGCACATCCCCCCGTAGCGCCGCCACCACAATTGCCCGCCGCGCAACCGCAGTCCACGGGGCAAGTGAACGCATCTTCGGCGCAATCGCAGGCCCCGTTGCCACAGGATGAACCGCAATCGGCAGGGCAGTTGCACGAGTCCTCGCCGCAATCGCAGGTCCCGTTGCCACAGGCCGGCCCGCAGTCGGGAATGCAGAAACACACCTCCGGGCCGAGGCAGCACCCGTCACCGCAGCCACCGCCTCCTCCGGCGACGGACGTCCCGCCACAATCCGCGGGGCAGGTACAGGGGTTCTCGCCGCAATCGCAAGTCCCGTTGCCGCAAGGCGGGGGGCAGTCCAAGAGGCAGGTGCACTTCTCGACAGTTCCGGCGCAGCACCCGTCGCCGCAGAAGGTGGGGCCGCAGTCGTCGGGGCAGGTGCACGAGTCTTCGCCGCCGCTGCAACACCCGTCCCCGCACGACGCGGGACAGTCCTCGGGGCAGAAGCAGGCGTCCTCACCGAGCTGGGTGCAGCAGATGCCGTCGCCGCAGAAGAGCCCGAGACCGTTGCAGTCGGCCGGGCAGGTACAGTGCTCGCCGGGGTCGCAGCACCCGTCGCCGCAGCTCTCCGCGCAGTCCAGCGGACAGTTGCAGTGATTCTCGTCGCCGTTGCAGCATCCATCGCGGCATTCGCTCCCGCAATCCCCGGGACACGTGCAAGTGTTCTCTTCGCCGGTGCAGCAGCCGTCGCCGCACGACGAGCTGCAATCCGCGGCACACGTGCATGCGTCCTCCCCCGATTGACAGATGCGGTCGCCGCACCTCGGTCCGCAGCTCTGCTGCTCCGAGATCGGGATCTTCTTGGCGAACTGATTCGTGATGCAGCTTGCGCACTCCGGCGTGATCGCGCCCGAATTCAGAGCCGGGCCCACGATGCTTCCCACGACCTTCATGCGTTTGCCGTTGTTCCTGAACGGCTCGCCGGCGGCTACGGCGGCCTGCACCTGAAGCTGAAGGGCCCCGCATTCAGCAGACCCCACATCGCCAGGCGCCTGCCCGCGAACCTGAACTCCGCCCAGACAGACCCACGCCACGAAGCTGAACTTCACCACCGTTTTCATCTTTCTCTCCTCTCGAAGTGCACGCCGAACGAAATCGCGTCTCGCCCGAACGTATGACGACGACCACTATGCTGGAATCCGACCCTACACCCAGGAGAAACGGGGGGTTAGTGTACCTGCAGCGAGAGCCTTGCGTCAAGGGGAATCCTGCGGTGGGAGTCGCCAAACCGTAGTCGCAACCCTGCAATCGTCGCCGGAAAACACGGGTCTCCGCCCCGAGCGCGTCTGGGCAGTACCTTGGAATTGAGGTAAGCTGGCGTTGTTTGCAGGGTTGGGTACCGGTGCCATGACGACGGTGGTCCATCAACGATCAACGCGGCTCAGGCAGCTCATTTCCCAGGGCCCGGTCATGCTCCCCGGGGCCTTCAATGCCCTTTCCGCGCGGATGATCGAGCGGGCGGGCTTTGAGGCCATGTATGCTTCGGGCGCCGTGCTGGGCAACAGCGTGGGCGGCGTGCCCGATGTCGGGCTGATGACACTCACCGAAGCCCGCGATCACGTGGCCCACATGGCGAGCGTCACCGCCATCCCCATCCTCGCCGACGCGGACACCGGCTACGGCGGACCGGACAACGCGGTCCGAACCGTGCGCGTGCTGGAAAGCGCCGGCGTCAGCGGCATTCATCTGGAAGATCAGGAGTTCCCCAAGCGCTGCGGGCACCTCGAAGGCAAGAAGCTCGTGCCCGTCGAGGAGTTCACCGAGAAGCTCGCCGCGGCCGCCGCCGCCAAAACCAGCAAGGATTTCCTGCTCGTCGCCCGCACCGACGCCCGCGGGGTCACCGGCTACGACGACGCCGTCCGCCGCGCCCACGCGTACCTCGCGGCCGGGGCCGACGGCATCTTCCCCGAGGCCCTGGAAACCAGGCAAGAATTCGCCCGTTTCGCCAAGGACGTGCCCACTATTCTCCTGGCTAACATGACCGAATTCGGCAAAACGCCGATGCTGACCGTGGACGAGTTTGGCGAACTGGGGTATCGCCTGGTGATCTTCCCCGTGACCCTCCAGCGCTGCGCCATGAAGGCCGTCGAGGACGCCCTGCGCACCCTGAAAACCCAGCGGACCCAGCGCGCCCTCCTCGACCGCATGCAGACTCGTCAAGAGCTGTACGACCTGCTAGACTACCACGCATAGGTCCTATTGGACCTATAGAAGGTTGGCATATGGGCTCGGAGATCATCGAACTCGATCGTCAAGGCCTCGAGAACGTCATCGTCGGCGAGACCAGCATCTGCTGCGTCGATCAAGGCCAGTTGCTGTACCGCGGCTACCCCATCGCCGAACTGGCCGAGAAGTGCGTCTTCGGCGAGGTGGCCTATCTGTTGCTCTATGGCGAGCTGCCCAATGCCGCCCAGCTCAAGTGGTTCCGCGACCAGCTCAGCGAGTTCCACGGCCTGCGCAAGGAAGTCGTGGACACCCTGCGGATGATCCCCCCCGGCGTGCCCATGATGTCCGTGCTGCGAACGTGCATCTCCATGGCCAGCCACTTCGATCCCGTGAGCGGCCAGACCGTCGAGGCTCTCCGCCGCCGCGCCACCTGGCTGCTGGCCGTCGCCTCGGATATCGTCGCCGCCCGCTATCGCCTGCTCAACGGCAAAGACCCCATCATGCCCAAGCCGGGAGCCGCTCATGCCCATCAGATGCTCTACATGTTCCACGGCACGGAGCCCGATGACCTATCCACACGCATTCTCGATCTGACCCTCGTGCTGTATGGCGAACATGACTTCAACGCCAGCACCTTCACCAATCGCGTCGTGGCCTCCACCGCTTCGGATATGACCTCCTGCACGGTCAGCGCTATCGGCGCCTTAAAGGGTCCGCTGCACGGCGGCGCCAATGAAGAGGCCATCGCCCTCATCCTCCGCTTCCGCAACGCGCAGGAGGCGGATGCCTGGGTTCGCGACGCTCTGGCGAAGAAGGAAAAGGTCATGGGCTTCGGCCATCGCGTCTACAAGCACGGCGACCATCGCGCCGTGATTCTGGAGCGCGAAATGCGCAAGCTCGCCGAGCTCAAGGGCCGGCAGGACCTGGTAGCTATCTACGACGCCATCAAGAACCCCATGGTCACCAAGGAACACCCCATCTACCCCAACGTCGATTACCCGTGCGGAATGGTCTACTACCTGCTCGGTCTGCCGCCGGATTTGTACACTCCGCTGTTTGCGTGCAGCCGCATCGCCGGCTGGTGCGCCCACTACATCGAGCAGATCCAGCACAACCGCATCTACCGCCCCTTAAGCCGCTACACCGGCCCGACCCTGCGCCACGTGACCCCCATCGACCAACGCGCCTAAACCCTGGGAGGGCGAGGCTCCTGCCGAGCCGTGGGCGCGGAGGCGATCCGCGCCTGATGGGTGCGCCATTCTTTGCGCAGCAAAGGGTGGGGGGCTCGATGATCGGGTGCCGCGAAGGCTACAATTCGCCTCATGCGCTCCTGCCTCGCCTGCGGATACGACCTTTCCGGCCACGGCGAGGAGCCCCGCTGCCCGGAGTGCGGGCTGCTCAACATCCCCGAAGGTTACCGCCGCCAGGTCTGGGAACTCGTCGATTCCGGCAAGTGGCTCTTCTCCGGGCCCTTCTCCTTCTTCCGCAAACGACCCCCCGGCTGGTGGTGGGCCTTGGACCGACCCGACGACATCCGCAGGGCGATCGGAGCTGCCACGAGGAATCGGTGCATCGCAGCCTTGTTAGTGATGATTGCATTAGTCCTGGGAACCGCAATCGTTGTCGAGGGCACGACCCGCTATTTGGTCTACGACATCGGGGACCCTTCCGGAACGCCGGTATATCAAGGCGATTCTGTCTTCTATTCCGGACTTTACCCGAATGAGTCTCTTCGCGGACAGGAAGCAAATCCCTCAGATATATACTCGTCATCGCGCACTTTTACGACCACAACCACATCGCGCGTGATCTTCATACCAAATTGGCGCGTTCTTTCATTTTCGCCGCTGTTCATCTTCTGGGTCATGCTTACCTGGGCGGCCCCGATGTTCGTAGGACTTATCACCCAGCTGCGGAAGGGCCTGCCCTCGTTCGCTCGGCCGCCCGTAACCATCATCGCGGCAGGCCTCTACGAGACATACCGCACCATTTACGTCAGTGGCGTTCTCGCGCTGTGCTGCGGCGCTTTGGTGTTCAGCATGATCGCCGACATTTGGCTGGTCTTGATACTGCTATTCTTCCCCAACTTTGTCATACCCCCGCTGGCGATTGTTTTCGCGGGACTCGGTTGGATCGGACCCCTGCGCAGTGACTACACCAAGCAGCTCATTCGCTCGCGGTTCCACGCTGGCCGGATCATCCTGATGTATGCGTTCCTCTTTCCGCTGCTCTTGGTGTGGACGATCGTGGCACTCATCATCGTGCTTGCCAACGATTTGTAGCCGTAGCGGGAAACCACACGCAGCCGCGCCGGCGGAACCATTCCGCTGGCAGGGCGCCTTGTAGGTTTCCGTTGCTAGAGGGGTGAGGCGTCGCGGGTGAAGGTTATCTCGGTGTCGCAGGCAAGGTTGGTGTGGGTCTCCTCGGAGCCGTCGGGCCAGACGATCCGAAGCTTTTCTACGACGCTCGCCTCGCCCAGGCCGAAGCGCAGGGTCATCTCGTCCTGCGACATGTAGGACGAACTCGCCCCTACCTCGCCCATGAAGGTCGTGCGGCCGCAGGTCACATAGGCGCGGGCACCGAGGCCGTAAGTGTTACCGCCCGGCTGACGCAATCGTACGCAAAGCCAGTGGCTAGATAACCCCGAGACGTTCCGCAGGACGATCACTTGACCGCCTTGGATGGGAAGGATCAGGTCGATCTTTCCGTCGGCGTCGAAGTCGGTCTGGGCTCCGCCGCGGCCCACGAAGGGTTGAGCCAGACGTGGACAGGTCTTGGCGGCCACGTCCACGCTATAAAGCGATAGCTATTTCGCCTTTTGGCTCTGGTGTCGAGAGGGGGAGCGTGGCTCCCGAGAACCCGGCGATTCCGAGGCTCCGACCGCGGATTAGTCTTTTTTCGCCTGACGTTCGACCTCGTCGAGGTACTTCTGGAACTCGCTCATCTTGTAGGAGAGGAAGCAGAAGGCGTGATGGAGGGCGAGGTATTCAATGTCGGTTTGATCGTCCTCGGCCTCGTGACGGAGTTCGTTGAGCTTGGCAAGCAATGGTTCGGCTTTCATGGTTGCGGTTCCTGTCGTTTCCACCCTCAGTGTATGACCGGGCTGCGGTCCGACAAGCCGGGGGGTTGGACGGCGGCCGGCGGCCGGGGATCGAGGGTCGAACCGCCATAGGTCACGACTTGGTTGCGGGCATGAGTTCCGCGACGCTGCGGGAATCGTCGAGGCGTTCGATAAGCTGAAGAAGGGCGCGGCTGTCGAAGGGCTTTCGGAGGTAGGCGTCGAAACCAGCTTGCAGGAAGCTTTGCCCTTGGGCATCGGTGAGCCCCGCACCGGTGGCGATCAGTTTGGGCGGGGGGCCCTGGCTGCCGCCGCGGAAGAAACGCACGACGGCGTGGGGGGTTAACTCGGACAGGCCGGCGTCCACGAGCACGATGTGAGGTCCGCAAGCGGCGGCGGCGCCGGCCTCCAGGGCGCCGCAGGCGCTCGTGACCTCCAGCCCCGTCTTGGCGAGGGCGCTGCGCAGGGCTTCGGACAGAGACAGATCCGCGTCGATCACGAGCACGCGCTTGCGCCCGCTGTCCAAGCCGTTCAGCGGAATGCTGTGGGCGCGCATGAAACGGAGGAGCTGATCGAGCGGGATTCGGCGGTCCTTGCTTCCGGGGATGCGATAGCCGCGAAGCTGGCCGGTGTCGAACCACTTGGACACCGTGCGCGGAGCGACGTTGCAGATTTTCGCGACCTCGCCGGTGGTCAAGACGCTCTTGTGCGTAACCATTGCCGAACCGCTCCGGCGCGCGAGCATGCGGCCCGCCCGCCCCAGGAGTGCATGGTTTCATCGGCATCGCTCGGGCGACGCTGAGATAACCGCCCGGCCGCGACTTCTGGCGAAGGACTGGCGTCCAATAAGAACACGCGGGTCGTTTAGGCTCTGTGCAAGCCGATGTGAAGGGCCGGGCAGCCGCCTTGGTGAGAAGCCCGCGAGCACTATAATGGGGTAGAGGAAAAAGGGCTCATGCAACGAGGCACGGTAGCGCATATCGAAGCGACGCCTGGAATCTGTGGGGGTCGCCCGCGGATCGCGGGTCACCGGATCCGCATCCAGGATATTGCGGTCTGGCACGAATCGTGGGGCATGACCCCGGATGAGATTGTGTCCGAGCATCCCGGCATCACGTTGGCGGATGTTCATGCCGCGTTAGCCTACTATCACGATCATCGCGAAGACATAGAAAGCGACATGCGGGAGGACGAAGCCACCGTCGCGCGGGCGCGGAAGTCCAATCCCTCCAAGCTCGTGAAGAAGCTGATTTCTCCCGATGGCGGAAACGATCCGCTTTCACCTTGACGAGCATGTCCCCAGCGTTGTGGCCGAGGGCTGCGTCGGCGCGGGTTCGATGCGACGACAACTCTGGAAGCCGGTTTGTGCGCCGCCAGCGATGAGGAGCAACTGGCCTATGCCCTTGCTCACGGTCGGGTGTTGGTTACGAACGACGCCGACTTCTTGCGTCTCAACGCGAGCGGAGCACTCCACGCCGGCATTGTCTTCTATCAGTCGGGGCCCCGGAGTCGTCGGCCTCTGCTGAGCTTGTTGCTGGTGCTGGCCGCAGAGCTTTCCGCAGAGGAAATGCGAAACCACGTTGAATTCGTGTAGGGCGCACTCTTCGCCCTCGGTATATAATTCCCCCCGCGATGAAGGGGGATTCCGGACAACCAAGCCTGTTGACCTCTCCGCGAGGGCGTCACTGCCGCGTCGAATCGGTTGACCTGCTGCGCGGGGCAGTCATGGTGGTAATGGCCCTGGATCACACCCGCGACTTCTTCTCCGATACCGCCTTTCAGTTCGACCCGGGTGACCTCGCGCGGACCACGCCGGGGCTTTTTCTTACGCGATGGGTGACGCACTTTTGCGCCCCGGTGTTCGTTTTCCTGGCGGGAACATCGACGTATTTCTGGCAGGCGCGAGGGCGAACCAAAGGTGAGCTGTCGCGCTTCCTCCTGAGCCGCGGCGTGTTTCTGGTGATTCTCGATCCCACGTTCATCCGCTTCAGTTGGTTCTGGGATTTCAACTGGCGGTTCACCTTCGGGCAGGTGATCTGGGCGATCGGCTGGTCCATGATCGTCTTGGCGGGGCTCATCCATCTGCCGCGATGGTTCGTGGCCGCTTTCGCCGTGGTCATGATCGCCGGGCACAATCTGCTCGACGGAATCCTGCCCGCGAAAGACACGGCCTGGGGCATGGTCTGGCGAGTGCTGCACGTGCGCGACCTCATTGAGCCGGGCACCGGCTTCCACTTCTGGGTGATGTACCCGCTGATTCCCTGGATCGGCGTGCTCGCGGCGGGTTATGCGTTCGGGCCGCTCCTGGCGCGCGAGCCACACGGCGACCCCCCTTTGTCCCCCCTTGTAAAGGAGGGAGGGAAGGTGTTGGGGCAGGCGAGCAAGCGGTCCCTCGTCGTGACGCTTGGGATGGTGATGTGCGTGGCGTTCGTGGTGCTTCGCTGGGCGAACAGCTACGGCGATACGCGGCCTTGGGAGCCGCAAAGAGATGCGTTGTTCACGCTTTTTTCGTTCCTCAACTGCGAGAAGTACCCGCCGTCGCTGCTGTTCCTGCTGATGACGCTGGGGCCGGCGATCGTGGCTCTGGCGGTCTTTGATCGGCCGTTGGGACTGCTGGGCCGTCGGCTTGCGGTGTTCGGGCGCGTGCCCATGTTCTTCTACCTGATTCACGCCCCGTTCATTCATTTCCTTGCGGGGGCGGCAATGTTTCCCAGGTATGGGGTGCGAAGCTTCGTCTTCGATCCGATGAATCCCCCGCCCGACTACGGCTTCAGCTTGCCGGTGGTCTATGCGGCGTGGATCGGCGTCGTCGTGGTGTTGTATTTCCCATGCCGCTGGTATGCGGGAGTCAAGCAGCGCCGGCGGGATTGGTGGTTGAGTTATCTGTAGAAGACGGCCCCTCTCCCTGGCAGGGAGAGGGCGAGGGTCGAATCGTCCGGACGATGAAGATCGGGCGACAGTCCGATTGCCGTGCGTCCGCACCCTCACCCCCGGCCCCTCTCCCTTGAAGGGAGAGGGGTGAAAGCGATGAAGCTCGCCTACAGCTCGAATGCGTATCGCCGCTGGCCACTGGAGGAAGCGATTGCGCGGATCTCCCGGCTCGGGTTTCCGGGCATGGAGCTGATGGCCGACGCTCCGCATACGTGGCCGGCGGAGATGACCGACACGCGCATGGATGAGATCCGGCGATGCCTGGATGCACATGGGCTGGTGCTGTCCAACATCAACGCCTTCATGATGTCGGCGGTGCAGGACTTCTGGCACCCTTCGTGGATCGAGCCGGATCGCGAGTTCCGCCGCCTGCGCGTGCGGCACACCATCGAGTCTCTGCGGATGGCGCGTCGCCTGGGGGCCAAGTGCATCACCACCGAGCCCGGCGGGCCGCTGCCGCAGCGGATGCTCCGTGAGCAGGCGATGGACATCTTTGTCGAAGGCTTGCAGGAAGCGTTGCGGGTGGCGGAGGACGTGGGCGTCATGCTTCTGGTGGAGCCCGAGCCCGACCTGCTCATCGAAAACGTAGAACAGTTCCTCGACCTGGCCCGGCGGATCGACTCCCCGATGTTCGGGCTCAACTTCGATGTGGGGCACTTCTTCTGCGTGAGGGAGGACTTGCCCGCGGCCATCGACCGATTGCAGACCTACACGTACCACTATCACCTCGAAGATATCGCCGCCACACGCGTCCACGAGCACCTCATCCCCGGACATGGGGCGATCGACTTTGCGTCGGTGATCGCTGCCATTCGGCGGACGGACTACAGGGGCTGGCTCACCGTGGAGCTGTATCCGTACCTGGCCGACCCGGACGCGGCGGGGCGCGAAGCTCTGGACTATCTTCGAGGCCTGACAGCCACGTGAACGCCAGGCTTCGCGCTTACTTCGAACTGGTCCGCCTGCCCAACCTGTTCACGGCCGCGGCGGACGTCATCGGTGGGTTTGCCTGCAACGGAGGCGGAGCTTCGCACTGGCCGCGGTGCGCCGCCCTGGCCGTGGGGTCCATGTGCCTCTACGCCGGCGGCGTGGCCCTCAACGATGTGTGCGACGCGGACCGCGATCGGCTCGAACGCCCCAGCCGTCCGATTCCTTCCGGGCGAATACCCCGCCCGTGGGCGACTGTCGTCGCGGTGGGGCTGCTGCTCATCGGGTTCAGCGTGATCGGATCGCAGGGACGCGTGCTCGCTGCCGTGGCCGGAGCGCTTGCCGTCACGATCGTCCTGTACGACGCGGCGCTAAAGTCCACCAGCGTCAGCCCCGTAGCCATGGGACTGTGCCGATCGTTGAACTTGGCGATCGGGATGCTCGGCGCGAGCACGTCACTGGCTTCGCACGCGGTCGCGCCCATCTTCATGATGGGCCTCTACGTCGCTTCGATCACGGTTTTCGCCCGCGAGGAGGCGGGGCAAAGTTCATTGCGGCGACTGGCCCTTGGGTTGATCGGCGTGTGTGCGGCTGTCCTGGGCTTGATCCCTGTGGCGATGATGTCGCCGCAGCGCGATCCCAGCGGAGTGGTGCTGGTCATGGCCTTGCTCGTGTTCGTCGGTTCGCCCGCCCGACGCGCTCTGCGGCGGCGCACGCCACAGGCCGTTCAACAAGCCGTCAAGCGGTTCGTGATCGGGGTGATCGTCTTTGACGCCGTGGTGGCGTGGCTGGGTGCCGGGTGGCCCGGCGCAATCCTTGTGGGTTCGCTGCTGATTCCGGCCATCCTGCTGGGCCGGGCCTTTCGCGTGACCTGAGATTCAACGAAGCGTCAGCTCGAAGAACAGCGCCCCGGGCACCGGGTTGTGGCGGTACGGTCGCGTGGGCACGAAGCCCAGCGAGCGGTACAGACTGATCGCCTCGTCCATGGATGAGAGCGTGTCGAGGTACATCTTCGTGTAGCCGATGGCACGCGCGGCGTCGATTACGGAGGCGGCCAGCCTGCGCCCCAGGCCCGTGCCGCGATAGGCGGGGCGCACGTACAATCGCTTCATTTCGCAGGCGTCATCATCGAATCGCCGCAGGGCCACGCAGCCGGCCGGCTCGTTGTTCGCCAGAGCGACCAGTAGGCGTCCGTCGGGCGGGGCATATTCGCCCGGAAGAGCGGTCAGTTCCTGTTCGAAATTCTGGAAGCACAGGTCTACCCCTAAGGAGGCGGCGTACTCTTCAAACAGGGCTCGCACCTGCCCTACCTGGTCCGACGTGCACTCCTGGATTTCGATCGGCATGGCGATTCCGCTATCCCATAACGAGCTGCGAAGGCTCGCGTCCTACAGCCTACCGCGCAATCTTTGCCTCACCAGCGCCGCCACAGCCCGCCGGACCGATAGCCGAAGTGACTCCCGTAGCCATGCGAAGCGGACCTGCTCACAAGGAGACACGCGTTTCCCGGCGGCGATTCCTGAGCCTTGCGGCCGGGGCCGCGGCGGGTGGCGCCCTGCTGCGGTCCGGCACTGGAGCCTTCGCCGACCAACTGCGTCTTGCCCCGGGTCGGAGGCCGTCCACCGTGGTCCGCATACAGAGCGGCTACGTAGTGCGGGGCATGGAGGTCCACCGTCGGCTGCTTCGCGAGATGCTGGACCAATCGATGCTCGCGATGAGTGGGCAATCCACGGTCAGCGGCGCGTGGCGGTCGATCCTTCGCCAGGATGACGTCGTGGGGATCAAATTCAATCGCTCGGGGCAGGAAACGATCGCCACGACTCCGGCCGTCGCGGACGCCCTGATTGAATCGCTGACGGGTTCCGGGTTCCGGCCTGACCAAATCGTGTGCATCGAGGCACCGCCGCAGACCGAGGCCAAGCACGGCACGATGCCGGCGGTGCAGGGGTTCGATGCGCAGGAGACGGACTTCGGAAGCGGGCGCGATGAGTTTGCATCGGTTCTCGGACAGGTGACGGCGCTCATCGACGTGCCGTTCCTGAAGACCCACAACATCGCGGGGATGAGCGGGGCAATGAAGAACCTCTCCCACGGATTGATCAAGCACCCGGCGCGGTTCCATCGCAACGGTTGTTCGCCGTACATCGCAGACATCGTGGCGTCGCCGCCGATTCGTCCGAAACTGCGGCTATGCGTGGTCGATGCCCTGCGGGTGGTCTACGACGGCGGTCCGGAAGCCACGAGCGAGGGCCTCAGCGACGAGGGGTTGATCCTGGTTTCGCAGGACCCCGTGGCTTGCGACACGGTCGGGTTGAGCGAGGTCAACCGCATTCGCCGGGGCCAGGGCATGCAGGGAATCCAGGCGAAGCAGGCCCCGCTTTCGTATCTGGCGGCCGCCCATGACGCTGGTTTGGGGGTCGCGGCATGGCACGGCATCGACCTGGTTTCGATCGCCCTCTAGCCTGGAGTCGCTGTAACCTATTGTTGGATAATAACTTACAATGCCTGATTCGGCGGTCGTATCGGACATGTCACGGTGGAGCCAGAGAGGGGCGTTTTTCTTGAATAAATGTGTTGACAAAGAGGCAAGGTCCGAGTACGCTATACGTTGGTGAGGAAGCGTTGGTTCGATCAGGGGTGATACCCGGTTTTTTGGCCGGGTGTGCTCGATAGATTAATCCGTCATTCATAACATTACGTCGTTTATTCGATCCTTCCCCGATCCTCTGATCCCACCAAGACGGCCCACCGTGCGCTTTGTCGCGTAGGTATGGAGTTCGTCGAGTTGCGCCCATGTGTTTGCGCGTGGGTGTAGACGGGCACGGCTGAATCCCCTTTGGGGAAACGGTGACCGGTGCGTGCGCACGCCGTTTCCGCTCAAGGCGGGTGCGATGTTTCGTTCTTTTTGGGTTTGTATTGGTTTTGGAGAGTTGGCGGGCCAGGGCGAAAGCGAAGCCCGCTTGGGTTGAGGATTGGGGACGACGGTCGCCGCGCCTACCGCATCCGGTCATATAACGTGAGCACGTGCGGTGAGGTGTGCCCTGCGGGGGCAGGGCGGCTGGTCGAACCGTCGAGCGTTAGAAGCAGAGGAGATGTGACAGTATGGTCAAGAAACGGTTGAGAGGATTCACCCTGATCGAGCTGCTGGTGGTCATCGCCATCATCGCGCTATTGATCTCCATTTTGCTCCCGAGCCTGTCGCGCGCTCGGGAACTCAGCAAGCGGCTCGTGTGCGCGTCGAACACGAAGGGCATCGGCACTTCGGGCAAGATCTACGCCAACGACAACGGTGAGAAGTGGCCTACCCCGCCGTTCAAGCGCGGGGCGATCGATGAGGAAGGGATTGATTACCTGCCGGCCGCTGGTGGCGATCCCTACAACGACCCCGGTGCAGTGGGTTACATCCGGGATCAGGAGACGTTCTCGGAAACGCCGATCGATCCGGGCGCCGGCAGCACGGAAATGTCCGTGACCCGCGCCTACTGGATGCTCGTGCGCTCCGGCGACATTACGGTGACGCAGTTCATCTGTCCCAGCTCCGGCGGAACTCCGGACGACACCGAGAACCTGGATCTCTATTACGACTTTACGCGTTACGAGAACATCTCGTACGGGTATCAGGTGCCCTTCGGGCCGCGCGACACCCAGCCGCGCGAAGGCATGGACAATCGCCAGATCATTGCCGGCGACCGTGGGCCGTTCTACACGCCCGGCTATGAGCCCAGGCCGCTGGAGCTGGGGGACCCGCCGCCGCTGGACCTGGAGGATTCGCCGAAGCTCTGGAGGCCGATGAACTCGACGAACCACGGCGGGCAGGCCAACGGTGAAGGGCAGAACGCCTTGTTCGCCGACGGCCACGCCTCCTTCGTCCGAATTCCCGCGGCCGGGATCGACGGCGACAACATGTACACCCTCATGCTCGAGGAGTGGACCAACACCAACGCGTACAACCGGATTCACGGGGACAGCCCGCACATCTCCGCGGCGAAAAACCCCTATCCGGGTCAAGATGCGTTCGGAGCGGGAGCAAGCAAGTATGCTTCGACGGACTCTTTGATCTTCCCCTAGCTAAGGGGGCCTTGAGTCCCTCGGGGTGGTGAAGCATAGCGGCGGGCGCGAAAGCGCCCGCCGCTTCTGTTTGGCCTCACGATTGCGGCTCGGGTTGCTTTGCAGACAGAGGCCACAACGCCGGCGGCGCGTACCCGCGTCGCGAGTATGACCCCAACTGGCGTTTCCGTGGCCATCGAACTTTCCTGCGCGTGGACGTCGCCCGAGCGTCTTCGGCGGTCTGTCCCTGGGCTAGGGACGTCTATCGGCTTTTGACCGGCGTTCGGATCATGCAGTCCGCGGCGATGAACTCGCAGCCGTCGGACAGAACTCCGCTGAGGATCAATTGCACGGAGGCGTTGGGGGCGACGGTGTCGAGCTGCAACTCGCGAGCCATGCCCAGGTTGTCGAACCTCAGGGACAGGTCGGCGATGCCGTCGCCGGTTCGCCGATGGCACCCGCATAGATCGCCGGCGTAGGGGGTGGCCGTGTCCTGCAATGCCCACCCGATGGGAGCGATCGATCCTCCGGCGCCGTCGGCGCGGACCAGCCGCAGGGAGGTCGGATCGACCGTGCTCGCCTCGAAGTCGGCCGTGCCCAGCACGCTCATGGGGAGGGAACCGCGGGCACGGATATCCAGAGGGTTGGTGCACGAGCCGGGCTTGATGTCCAGGAAAAGCTCCCGCTTCAGAACGGTGATGTGCTGCGGGCACTCCTCGAGATTGACGGAATCATCCGTGGCCGTCCATGTGCGCTCGATGACCTCCTGAACGGGGTCCTGCGGCGCGGCGGTCGGCGTTGCAACGTCTGTGAAGCCAATGCTCGGATCGGGATCGCAGACGTCGGTCGCCGTCGCTTCGCCGGCGCCGCCGGGGTCCGTGGCCTCACCGCACACCACCTCCGCGTCGGGCGGACACGCGATGGCCGGCGGCGTCGTGTCGACGACATGGACCTCAACCGTATCGCCATGGATGCCCTCGGAATCGGACACCAGCAGCGTTGCGACGGTCGAACCCGGAGGGAACTCCCCGACCGGATGGGACGATTCAGGATCATCGAACGTAACTCTCTGAGCAAACCAGAAGAAACTCAGCGTCTCATCGATCACGGATGCCGATCCGCTCCCATCGAGCATGGCTGGAGTCGTGGTGTGGGACGCGCACTCGACCGTTTGATCCGGTCCGGCGTCGGCAAACGGTCCGCCCAGCCACTCCGAACATGATGCCGCGTCTCCAAAGCTGACGTCGTGCAGATTAAGCGGCTCCAACGACCCGGTTCCCACGAGGTCCACGACGTTTCCCTCGCAGGGGTCGCGACGTTGCCAGAGTCGATACACTGCCCCGTGGGGAATACACCACCGCACGGAAGTCGGCCTGTCTTCGAAATCCTCCACGGAATTCAGATTGCGGTAGTTCTTCAAATGCCGATCGACAAAGTCGATCATCACGCTTCGGTCACTCAAGTGTTCGTCGTCGTACAGTTCCACCCAGGCGTCCTCAATCCGATCGCAGGGGCCGTGGGGAACCGGGCGGAACTCCGCCATTTTCACGCTACCCGATGGGCCATCGTTGTCGTGCTCCGTGCCGTAGATGAAGAGCCGGCCCTCCGGGTCGACGTAGATCCCTCCGGCCGCGTCAAGGTTGCAGTTGTTGTCGCCACGGTAGTCACAAAAGAGGTGCTTGTTGGCGACCTTGGTGATCCTGACATCGTTGCCCGCAGCGTTTTCCAGGCGATACAGGTCTACAAAATCCTCTCCCACGCCAATGGACGAGTTCTCATGCGTCCCGATCAGGTGAAGCGTTCCGTCACATTGAGCGAGGATACTCAGGTTCTGGTAATTCCCGAATTCGGAGTCACCGCCCAGCAGCTCATCCTCGTTCCAGGTGTCGAACCATTCGTACGCCGTGGTACGGGCATCGGTCGTCGTCGAAACATAGAAATCCAGCGTGTTGGCGTCCGCCCGTCCAATGACCAGGAGGATTCGCCCGTCGGCAAGGCGTCCCAGCGACGCCGTCCCGGCCTCGAAAGAGAACGGCGTGTGATCCACGTCATTCTGCAGACGAACGGGGTTCAGCGGATCTGCCAGGTCATAGAAGACGACCTTGGAGCTGCCAATGGTGTTGCAGGGGCAGCCGGCAAGAAAACAGGGACATCCCGGTATGATCGGGACCTGCTCGCTCCCCTCGAAGGGCACAGCCAGGATGTTCCCGAGTACTTGGATGCCGCCCGCATGGGTGTAGCCGGGCTCGTGGGGCACCAGGGCCGCGATTCCGTCTTCGAGAGGCGGCGGCGTGTCCTCGAAGTCTGAAGGACCGAGCCGATTCGACCGGAAGCGTAACCCATCGGCGTTTCGCGATCCCATTTCTATGATGGCGAAGGCAACGTCGGTACTTTCGCTGGGAATGCTCCGCGACACGGCCAGGTAGTTTCCTCCGCCGCTCATCAAGCGCTGCAAGCCCTGCCAGTGGTTGAAAGCGCTGACGTCGGGAGCGCCGTTCATGTGGAACCCCATCGGGTCGCCGTGGTCTCGCAGGATGCCGATGGAATTCACGGCATCGGGCACGCAGACATTGCAGTCGTCGCTGCCCCAGGGGCAGGCAGTGTCGGCGGTCAGCGGCGGGGCGATTGTGCCGGCCTCGGCCGGCTGAGGCCCCAGCAAAAGGCCCACAAGCAGCAGCGCCGACATTCGCCGACCCGCCGTGAACGCACGCGACGCAACTTGGAAAGTTAGGCTCAACCAGTGACTTCTCGCATCTCTCATTGTTGTTCCTTTCTCAGTCAAACATGCACGCGGGTTGAAGCCGCGCATTCGGTTCAGTTGCTCGCAAAGTTCCGTTGGGTTTCCGCGAAATCGAGGAGGTCAACGACGCCGTCACCATTGGTTTCGAAGCAGAGGCAATCGCCTTCCGCTTCCACGGCCGGGCCGCGCATGCAATCGACGAAGCCCGTGTGATCTCCAAGGTCTTTCAAACCGTTGGCGTTGCAGTCGCCCGGCGGGGTCTCGAACCAGAAGCCGCCGGTCAGCTTGAATTTCCTCCGGTCATGCCGCCGGCGTCGGGCTGGCCGATCGTGCCGGAGACCTCGAACACGCCGTCGGCGCTCGTGCTGCGCATGATGCCGCCGCCGTCGATACTGTTCCAGGAGAGGTCGAACGGCTCGCCGGCGATCGCGGCCAGCGCTACTGCCGTAGCCACGGTAAGAGATGCAAACACGTTGCGGGTCATGGCCGTTTCCTTTCCAAATCCGAGTCGCCCCTGGTTTTCCTCGATTCGATGCCGGTCTTCCGCGTTGGCTCAAAAAAGCTCACCTCACCCGCGCACACCGTACGAACACTTGGACGAAGTTCTCGTCACGACAATCGCAAAACCAACCGCTGCCAGAGGGCTGAGACACCAGAATAGCCCCGACGCACGCGCATCCCCCGGAG
>SBAX01000087.1 GCA_005240095.1 Phycisphaera mikurensis | reverse complement strand
CGCGCGGGCGCTCATGAGCTGTCCGGAGATGGTGTTCTGGGCGTCGGCGATGCGGCGGTCCCGCCAGAGGGCGCTGGCCGCGGGCACCACCAGCGTGACCAGTACAATCACAATGGCCACCACCACGACCATCTCCACCAAGGTGAACGCCCTGCCCCCTCTCCCTTTTAGGGAGAGGGTTGGGGTGAGGGTAAGGGCGCTGCCGCATGATTCACCCCTCACCCTGCCCTCTCCCCTTGCGGGGAGAGGGGTTTGACGTTGAGGATGCTGGTGCGTGCTGCGGATCATTACTCTTGGATCCCCTTGGCCAGCTTTTCCCGCAGTCCGGGGTTGGCGTATACGTTGTCGTCGTTGAGCGGGTTGTTGACCACGTGATCATCGTCCTTCTCGAAGTCGCCCACCAGGGAGGCGTCGGCTTCGGCGCCCATCGCCTCCGCAGTCAACTGGTCCTGGCCGTTGGGGCCCCAGGAAAAGAGGATCGGCTGGCCCCCGTTGAGGCGGATGAACTCCGTGGAGGCTTCATTCCAGGAGCCGTGATTGCTTGACTGGATAGGCTCATATCCGGGTTCATCCTTCCAATCGCGCTGCGCCAGGTAGTTGATGGGGTTGCCCCAGTCATCCACGATGTGGCGGATCTGCAGGTCTCCGGAGTCGAACTGGCCAGCCGTTCCGCCCGGCCGGTCCAGGAACACGGCGGGGACTCCATTCTGGTCGAGCAACCCTTGCGTACGATTGCGGTCTGGAATCCGATCCAGGATGGAGGAGGCCGACTCGCTGATCGTCTCCAGGGCCACCACCAGGGCCAGCGTGTCGCGATGCTCGGCGCGATTCCTTGCTTCGTCCTGATCCTTGTAGAAGCGCATAGCGTCCCAGGCATCGACCGGATGAATCACGGCCCCGCCAGGCGCGAGGGTACGGGGAGTGCGGCTGCCGGGCAGGCCCACCGTAGCCGTGAACACCTCCAGTTCGTCGGGGGGATAAGCGCCGTAGCGATCGCTGTAGAAAACCTTGGTCTTGGTTGGATCTCCAAGGCCGGGCTTTTTGTCCTGCGATGCCGAGCTGATCGTCGGCTTGGCGGTCTGGTCGGTTTTGAACTGCTGGATAGCGTCAGAGACCAGTTGGAGGACGGCCTGGGTGTTGTTGGCCCGGCTCTTGTTGATGAACCCCGAGCTGGCCACCAGCACGGCGCTGACCAGGATGGCGATGACCACGATGACGATCAGAAGCTCGACGAGGGTCAGGGCGCGGCGCAAATGCGAAATGCCGAGCATCTCAATGGGACCGGTCCTCTTCCGCCCGGAGGGCGGTCGATCGTTGCCAGGGACTTCAGTCCCTGGATACCGGGCTTCTCTCTGCTGCCGCACGGAGGGCGGACGAAGCCCCGCCCGCCCTCCGGGCGGTGAGGACTCAGGGGCGCTTCCAGGGACTAAAGTCCCTGGCAATGCTCGTGCGCCCTCTGGGCGAAAAGCAACGATCCGTAACTGAGACCGGTCACTTGGGGTGGGTATGGACGACGGAATGCAGCGCTCTTGCACGACACGTTCTCCATTCCGCATCAGTCCGTCTTTCGCGTCCAGTTGGTGACGTCGTCGGCCGTGCCGTAGCGGGCGTCCGATCCGGCGCTGATCAAGAGGTAGCTGTCCTTATTGACCGGCGTGGGCCGGGCCTTCACCGAAGGGTCGAGAATGAACCGGGCGAACGACTGATCGTAATTCGACTCGGTTTGAATCCTTTCGACGGTCTCGGTCGCCTCGACGAACTGCGCACTGGCGATGTTGTGAAGATAGTCGCGCTCTTTGCCCTGGCCAAAGTTCAGTCCTTGGTCGTTATAGAGACCCTTGTCCGATCCGGTGATGATGCTGTTGTCCTCCTGCCAGTAGTTGCCCGGAGTCCCCGACTTTCCGACCATCACCAGCGCCGAGGGATTGGCACGATAGTAGAGGATTGGATGATCCCACGCGTCGAGGAAGGCGCGCTCCTCGACGGCCGCCTCCGGGCCGGCATCCGGGAGGTTCAAGATCACCCCTTGCGTCTCGAGTTCTTTGAGAGACTTGGCGCTGTCGCGCATTTTCTCATCCACGTAGCCTGTACCACCGGCCGGATATCGAGGAAACTTCTCCTTGCCGGCAGCCGCGCCGCTGGTCTCGATGGCATAGACGCCGCTTTTCTTGAGGTCCCTGTCGAGCTTCCTGTGGGTGTCGTCGGACCACTTGCCGTCCTGATCCGCGTCGCGAAATCCGGGCGTCCCCAGGCCGTCCGCGCCAATTAAGGCATGCACGAGCAGATGAGCCCCGGCAATGCGCTTGTTCGGGGTACCGTCCTCGCCGCGAGGATCGGCGATTAACTGGCCGTGCCCGGTGTTGCCGACTTTCTCGTCGCTCGAAGACGGCGGCAGCGTTCCCCCCAGGGATGACTCCGACCGGAAAGCGTTGATCGCGGTGCTGATGGCCTGGAACTGCGCATTGGTCGCCGCCACCTTGGCTCGTTCGCGTACGGCGCCGAACGCCGGCAGCAGGGCCGCCAGCAGCAGAGCGATGATGGCGATGACCACCAGCATCTCCACGAGGGTGAAGGCGAATTGTCGATTGTCGATCGTCGATTGTCGATTGAGGTTCATGACAACATCCTTGGGGTCTACAGTTCCGGCGGCGGCGGGAAGTTGGTCACGTCGTCGGACGTGCCGTACCGGCCGTCAACTCCGGGACTGATCAGCAAGTAGCTATCCGCATTGACCGGTCGCAGGGGCGTCGTCTCGGGCGGACTCTGCTGCTTCGCGAGGTCGCCGTAGATCTTGCGGTCAAGAATAAACTTCGCAAAGGGCATGTGGTAGGCCAGGGTATTCGAGAAGAAATCCGACGGCTTCATTTCCGCGCCGCTGCGGGCAATCTCGTGGCCTTTGCTGCCGCCGCCAAAGTCCCAGCCTCGCTCCGCCTCCGCATCGGTTGGCCCGCCGGTGAAGAGCTTGTTGTCTTCGTGATAGTAAAACGGGGCGCCGCCGCTTGTATCCGTATGCTTGTCGCGGACAAGGTTGGCTCGCCCCTCCGAGGGGGTCGCCTTACCATGGGTATTCGCAGCGTAGTAGAGGATCGGCTGATCGAAAGCGTCCGCGATGACGGGTAGCTCCTGAACATCGTCCGGAATCTCCTCCGGCCTCGGGTGCCGCCCTGGAAGCCTCCTCGTATCCTTAAGGTTCAACCCGCCGGGATCCAGGTACAGAGGGGCCCGTTCCAGCGCCGAAGTCCCATCTCCCAGAGGATCGGGCTTGTACCATTTGTCAGGTTTGGCCCGGAGATTGTCCTTGTTGGGAACGTTACTCTTCTTGATGTATCCCTGCTTGTCCACCCCGATCAGCATCGCCGGCAGCCAATGCGCCCCGGCCACGACCGGGGGGCTGTTAGGCACGAGAAATGGGAACTCGCCCAATTCCGGCTTGAACGCGTAGCCTGGTATCGGCGGATGGGCCCACGACGGCGGATAGCCGTTGGTCTGGGGGAAGTCTTTACCGTTGTCGTTCTTGAACATCTCCATGGCCGTGCCGATGGTGGAGATGGTCTTGGCCGTCGTGGCCCTCTTGGCCGCGTTGCGGGCGCTGTTCAGCGACGGGACCAGGATGGCGATGAGCAGCGAGATGATGAAAATCACCGTGAGCAGCTCAACGAGGGAGAAAGCGGAGCGACGAAGCGACGAAGCGACGAAGCGACGAAGGAAGACCGGCGGACTGCCGCTTGCCCCTTGGCAACGGCAAGCGCAGGCAGGCTTCGGGGAAGTGTCGTGCATCGGATACTCTGAATTGGGCATGGCGGTTCCTCTCAACCGGAGACGGACTGAATAAGCTGGACCAGGGGCATGAACAAGGCAATGACGATGAAGCCGACGATGCCGCCGAGCATGACCACCATGATGGGCTCCAGCAGCGACACGAGGCTGGCCACGGCCACGTCCACTTCTTCCTCGTAGTTGTCCGCGACTTTCAGGAGCATCTTGTCCAGCTCGCCGGTTTCCTCACCGACGTCGATCATGTTGACGACCAGCCCGTCCACCACGTTCGCCGCACGCAGGGGGGCCGAGAAGCTCTCCCCCTCGCGGATGGAGTCGTGCACCTTCTCCATCGCCCGGGCATACACCTCGTTGCCCGAGGTCTCACGGGTGATCTTGAGAGCTTCGAGGATGGGCACGCCCGCGCTGATCAACGTCCCCAGCGTGCGCCCGAAGCGCGCCACAGACTGCTTGCGGACGAGGTTGCCGAAAATGGGCAGTTTGAGCGCCACAAAGTCGACCACATGCCGCCCGCCCTGTGAGGAACGGATCAACTTGAAAAGCAGGAAAGCACCAACCGGGCCGAAAACGATCCACATCCAGCCGGGCAGAGGACTCCCCCCCACGACCCACTTGGAGGTCCCCAGCAGGATCATGGTGACCTGCGGCAAAGTAACGTCGAAGTCGCGGAAGATTTCCTCGAACTTGGGGATCACGAAGATCATGATGCCGGTGACGATGGCCATCGCGAAGCTCACCACCACGGCGGGGTAGATCATCGCTCCGATGATCTTCTTCTTGAGTTTCTCGGCCTTCTCCATGAAGTCCGCCAGACGCTGGAGAATGACGTCGAGCACGCCGCCGGTTTCGCCCGCGGCCACCATGTTCACGTACAGCCGGTTGAAGGCCTTGGGATACTTGGCGCAGGCTTCCGAAAGCGTTGCTCCGCCCTCGATGTCCTCGGACACGCCGCGCAGCACGTTTTTAAGCGTGCCGGGCTTCTGCTGCTCGGCCAGGATGTTGAGACTTCGCAGGATGGGCAGGCCGGCGTCCTGAAGGGTGGACAGTTGTCGGGTGATCTGAGTGATCTGCTTGGTCGAGACTCGCCCGAACCCGAAGCCCCCGCCGCCCTTTTTCTTCTTTCCGGGAGCGGCCGCCTTCTTGGCCCCGCCTTTTTCGCGAATCCGCGTGGGGAAGTAGCCGAGGTTGCGGATTTTCGCCAGAGCGTCCTCGGACGAGAGCGCTTCGATCTCGTCCTTGACCTCCTGCCCGGCCTGATTCATCGCCTCATAAGCAAACGTCGCCATACATCACCCCTGGGCCGCCGCATTCCGGTCGCCCGGAGTCCGCGCGGGCTAAAGCCGCGCGGCTCGCACTTATTCTTCGATGATCGTTTCCTTCACGACTTCGTCGAGCGTGGTGATCCCTTCGTAGATGGTCATCAACCCCGAGTCGCGCAGGGTGCGCATCCCGCGTTTGATCGCCTCGCGCCGCAGGACCGCCGTCGACGCGCGGCGCATCACCAGTTCGCGGAGCGTGTCATCCAAAGCCATGATCTCGTAGATGCCCATCCGGCCGCGGTATCCCGTGTTGTTGCAGTAGTCACACCCCTTGCCGTAGAAGAAGGACCGGTCGCCCACGTCCGCGGGTCGCAGGGCCATCTCCATCAATTGCTCCTCGGTCGGCTTGTACTCCGCCTTGCAATTGGTGCAGATGCGGCGGACGAGACGCTGAGCGACGATGGCCTCCAGCGTCGCCGTGATCAAGAACGGCTCCATCCCCAGGTCCAACAAGCGCGCAATGGCGGACGGGGCGTCGTTCGTATGCAGAGTCGAGAAAACCAGGTGTCCCGTCAATGCGGCCTGGACGCTGATCTGGGCGGTTTCCAGGTCACGAACCTCGCCCACCAGAATGATATCCGGGTCCTGACGCAGGAAGCTTCGCAGCGCCCGGGCGAACGTCAGCCCGACCTCGGTCCGGATCTGCGTCTGGATCAGCCCGTCGATGTCGTACTCCACCGGGTCTTCGGCGGTCAGTATCTTCACGTCCGGCTCGTTCAATTCAGACAGGGCCGCGTAAAGGGTGGTTGTCTTGCCCGAGCCGGTGGGACCGGTGTTGATGACGATCCCGTTAGGCTTGTGCATGAGCTGGCGGAAAATGACCAGGTCATCGTCTCGCATCCCGATCTTGTCCAGGCTGAGCTGCACGTTGGAGCGGTCGAGCACGCGGAGCACCACGCTCTCGCCGGCCATGGTGGGCAGCACGCTCACACGCAGGTCGATGGGCACGCCGCGCAGTTGCAGCTCGATGCGCCCGTCCTGCGGCAGGCGGCGTTCGGCGATATCCAGATTGGCCATGACCTTGATGCGCGAAGCGATGGCCATAGCCACGTAACGCGGCGGCGGCACCATCTCGTAGAGCACGCCGTCGATGCGGTAGCGCATCTTGAATTCGTCTTCGAAGGGCTCGAAGTGAATGTCGCTGGCCTTGTCCTTGATGGCCTGAAGCAGCACGAGGTTGAGCAGCTTCTTGACCGGGTTGGACTCGATCATCTCCTTGATGTCCGCCAGGTCGATGCTGTCCCCACGACCCTGGAACTTCTGTAAGTCCTCGTCTTCGCTCAGCTCGCCGATGATGTTGGTGATCGATTCCTGCTCGCCCTCCGGATAGAAGCGGTCGATCGCCGCCTGCAGCTCCTTCGGTGAACAGAGAAACGACTTGATGTTGAAGCCCAGCAGGGTCTTCAGGTCGTCGGTAGCGCGGAAATTGTCGGGATTGTCGAGGGCCAGCGAAAGTTCGTTTCGCTCGCGGTTCAGATCGAAAGGAACGGCACGGTAGGTCTGGGCCATTTGTGCCGACATGATGGCGACCACGTCGGGCGCAACGTCCACCTTCCCGAGATCGACCATACCCATCCCGCACTGCGCCGCCCGGGCGATGCTCAGGTCGTCCTCGGTGATGTGCCCCAACTGGACGAGGATCTGTCCCAGCGGCTCGCGCTTCTGCTTCTGGATGTCGAGTGCTTCCTGGACTTGCTGGCGACGGAGCTTGCCCATCTTGATGAGCACGCGCCCGATCTGTCGCCCGCGAAGCTGCTCGATGGGGGGCATCTTCGCCTTGGGCTTTGCTGCGGTTGCCGTCGGCGCCCGTGCGGCCGTTGGAGTTGGCGCGGGTTTGTCGTTCATGATGTTCGAAGAGTCGGCGGTTCAGGCTCTTCGCCCTCCTCGCCCGGCTTTTTGCCTATCTTGTCCACGTCCAGCCCGCGGCGATGTGCGTCGATCTTGTCCTGCAACTGGCCCGGGGCCCGCGACCGATCCACACAATCCTCTGCCGAGATCAACCCTGCCTCGTACAGGCTCCAAAGATGCTCATCCAGCAGCTGCATGCCGTATTTCTTGCCCGTCTGGATCATGGAGTCGATGCGGAAGGTCTTGTTCTCGCGAATCAGGTTGGAAATCGCCGGCGTGACCACCATGAACTCATACGCCGCGACCATCCCCTTGGGGATCTTCGGGAGCAACGCCTGCGACAGCGAGGCGATGAGGTTCGTGGAGAGCTGCACGCGGATCTGTTCCTGCTGCTCGTGGGGAAAGGCGTCGATGATACGGTTGATCGTGCCCTGACAGCCGGTGGTGTGCAGGGTGCTGAACACGAGGTGCCCGGTCTCGGCGGCGCGGATGGCCGCCCCGATCGTCTCCAGGTCGCGGAGCTCGCCGACCAGGATCACGTCCGGGTCCATTCGCAAAACGCGACGCAAGGCTTCCGCGAAGCTCGGCACGTCATTGCCGATTTCACGCTGATTGATGATCGACTTCTTGTGCGTGTGGTAGTACTCGATGGGGTCTTCCATGGTTACGATGTGGCGATCGAGGTTCTTGTTGATATAGTCGAGCATCGTCGCCAGCGTGGTCGTCTTGCCCGAGCCGGTCGGACCGGTGACCAGGAACATGCCCCGCGGACGCCGGCACAGGGCCCGGCAGATATTGGGCAGCCCGATTTCGTCGAAGGTCAGCAGCCGGCTGGGAATCAAGCGCAGCACCATCGCCACATTGCCCTTTTGCTTGAAGACGGACACACGAAAACGGCCGGCGTCGCCGAACGCGAACGCGTAATCCGTACCCCCTTCCTCCTGCAGCTCCTGCTGATTCCGCTCCGGAGTCACCGCCTTCATCAGCGCCACGCTGTCGTCCGGAGCCAATACCTTGGTCTCCAGGTTCCGCAGGTGCCCATGCAGACGAATCACCGGAGGCCGACCCACCGTCAGGTGCAGGTCAGAGGCCCCCTGCTTGATCACCGTCTCCAGCAGCCGATCTATGTGGATAGTCGCCATTCACCCGTCCCGTCGTGGCACCGCCGTAACCGGTGCGATCCCGACTACTCCGCCACAATGCCCTCGGCCTGCGTGACGCGCAACAAGTCCTCCGGCGTCGTCACGCCCGCCAACACTTTCAGTTTCCCGTCTTCCAGCAACGTTCTCATGCCGCTGGCCCGCGCTGCCTGCCGCAATTGCGTGGCTGTCGCGCGGTTGAACGCCAAGTCGCGAATCTGCGAATTCATGATCATCATCTCAAAGGCGCCGACCCGCCCGCGGTAGCCCGAGCCCCCGCAGCGCTTGCAGCCCGTGCCCTTCCAGATGGTCTTGCCCGCCAGCTCCGTCTCGGTGAAGCCCAGGAGCTTCAAGGTCCGCGGGTCAGGATTCGGATCGGGGGCTTTGCACTCCGAACAGATCACGCGGATTAGGCGCTGGCCCATGATCGCCTGAATGGCGCTGGCCACCAGGAACGGCTTGATACCCATGTCGATCAGTCGCGTGATCGCCGACGGCGCGTCGTTGGTGTGCAGCGTGCTGAACACTAGGTGCCCGGTGAGCGCCGCCTGGATGGCCACGTCGCCCACTTCGCGGTCACGAATCTCTCCTACGAGGATGATATTGGGCGCCTGACGAAGCATGGAGCGCAGGATTTTGGCGAAGGAGAGCCCGATGTCGTCCTTCACCTGGCACTGGTTCATGCCCGTGAAGTTGTATTCCACCGGGTCTTCGGCGGTGATGATCTTCTTGTCCGGCTTGTTGAGCTCCTGCAAGGCCGCATAGAGCGTGGTGGTCTTGCCCGACCCGGTCGGACCGGTCACCAGAAAGATGCCGTTGGGCCGGTGGATGATCTTCAGGAACTTCTGATAGTCGTCCTCCGCAAAGCCCAGCGCCGGAATACCCACCTTCACCGAGTCCGGGCGCAGAATACGCAGCACCATGCTCTCGCCGTGGTACGCCGGCAGGCAACTGACGCGGAAGTCGATGTCGCCGCTGCCGATGCGCATCTTGATACGCCCGTCCTGCGGCACGCGCTTCTCCGCGATGTCCATGCCCGACATGATCTTGAAGCGCGTATTCACCGCTCCCTGCATGTGCTTGGGGATGTCGTCACGGATCTGGCAGACGCCGTCGATCCGATAGCGCACACGAACGCGATTGCCCATCGGCTCGACGTGAATGTCGCTCGCCCGATTGTTGACCGCTTCAGTAATGATCAGGTTCACCAGCCGGATGATGGGGGCGTCGGCGTCCTCAGCCTTCAGCGTCTTGCTGCCGACTTCCGCTTCCTCCTCCGGCGCGTCCTGGTCGATGCTGGCCATGGTTTGGGAAAGGACGTCGCCCTGGGTATTCACGAACTTGTCGATGAACCGCTTGACCTTGCTGAGTGCTGCCAGGGTGGGGACGATCTCCTTGCCCAGGCGAAAACGCAGCAGATCGAGGGTTTCGATGTCCAGCGGATCGGTGATGATGACCTTGAGGCGGCTGCCGTTCTCGGCCAGGGGAAGGACTTTGAAGTCCTCGATCATCTTGGCCGGGATCAAACTCAGCACCTCCCGGTCCACGGCATGCTTGTCGAGGTCGATGTACTCCAGGCCGAACTGGGTGGCCAGGGCTTTGACTACGTCGTCCTCGGAGCACAGCTCCAGCTCGACGAGGGCCTCCCCCATACGCTTGTTGTGCTGCTGCGCGTACGCCAAGGCGTCAGCCAGGGCACTGGCATCGATAATGCCCCAGCCGACAAGCGTCTCGCCCAGTTTTTTGCGGACCTTGGCCATCGGCTACGTCGGATTCACGGTTGGGCTACGGCCCGCCTCTGCATCGGACCGTTCGTGGGTGCGGAGTTCCGGTCGGAAGTCACGGCCTGGCCGACTTCCGGGCAAGAAGGCTCACCCGCCTGCCATTCTAGTGTGCCCTCCTCCGCACTTCAACCGGCTGGGGGGGTCAAGCAGGCAGCTTCGTTAGCCCTGTGGCACCGGCTGACGTCGCCCAGAACCTACGATCTGCGTCGGGGCCTGCCATGTTTGATCTGGATGGCGGGCTGAGATACGTTGGTCCCGTCATTGCAGAAAGGCACGACGACGAATGACTTCCCCCAGCAAGTACGACTTTTCCGCCATTGCCTCCGTGGACCCCGAAATCCTCCCGGTCATGGAAGCCGAGGTCCGGCGGCAGCAGAACACCATCGAGCTGATTGCCTCGGAGAACCACGTCTCCCGGGCGGCGCTCCAGGCCTTAGGCTCGGTCTTCACCAACAAGTACGCAGAAGGCTATCCCGGCAAGCGGTACTACGGCGGCTGCGAGAACATGGACGGCGTCGAGGAGCTCGCCCGCCAGCGGGTCAAAAAGCTTTTCGGCTGCGACCATGCCAACGTCCAGCCGCACTCCGGCAGCCAGGCCAACGCCGCCGTCTACCTGGCGGCCCTGCAGCCCGGTGACACGATCCTGTCACTGAGCCTGGCCCACGGCGGGCACCTTTCCCACGGCCTGAAGGTCAACATCAGCGGCTTGCTCTACAACATCGTCCACTACGCCGTGGATCGCAAGACTGAGCAGTTCGATTTCGCGGAGATCCGCCGGCTCGCCCAGGAACACAAGCCCAAGCTGATCCTGTCCGGCGCCTCGGCCTATCCACGGACCATCGACTTCGACACGTTCTCGGAGATCGCCGCGGAAGTGGGCGCCCTGCACATGGCCGACATTGCTCACATCGCGGGCATGGTCGCGGTGGGGCTGCACCCCTCGCCGGTGCCCAGCGCTGCGTTCGTTACTTCGACGACGCATAAGACCCTTCGCGGACCGCGCGGCGGACTGATCATGTGCAAGGAAGCCCACGCCAAGACGATCGACTCGCGCATCTTCCCAGGCACGCAGGGCGGCCCGCTGATGCACTGCATCGCCGCCAAGGCCGTGGCTTTCGCCGAGGCCCTGCGCCCGGAGTTCAAAACCTATCAGCAGCAGATCCTTAAGAACGCCAAGGCCCTCGCCGAAGGGCTGGTGGCCAAGGGCAATCGCCTGGTCTCCGGCGGCACGGACAATCACCTTATGCTGCTCGATCTTCGCCCCGCCTACCCCGACGTCACCGGGCAACAGGCCGAGGACTGGCTGGTCTCCGCCAACATCGTGGTCAACAAGAACATGATCCCCTTCGACGAGCGCAAGCCTACCCAGACCAGCGGGCTGCGCATCGGCACCCCCGCGGCCACCACCCGCGGCCTCAAAGAGCCGGAAATGAAGACCGTGGCCAATCTCATCGACCGCGTGCTCCGCTCCCACGGCGACGCCGCGGTCCTCGAATCCGTCCGCGGCGAAGTCCGCTCCCTCTGCGAGCAGTTCCCCTTGTGATTGCCAATTGCCGATTTCCAATTGCCAATTTGGGAAGTGGCCCCGCCTGGGAACGTTGGTAATCGGCCGCTCGCAATTGGCAATTGGCAATTGGCAATTGGCAGTTTTCTCCCTAGCCCTCCTCATCCCCGTGGGCTGCTCCGGCCGCGCCAAGGTCGCCATCGTCCCCTTGGGCATGAAGAGGATCGACACCACCGGTCCAGTCATCGCGGAGATCAAGCCCGACCAATGCTACTTCTGGATTCGCGCCGACAAGGAACTGTGCATCGCCATGCGGCAGTTCTCCGGCTCCATTCTGGGCAAGCCGCTGGAGCGGGAGTTCCTGCTGTCTTTCGTGGTCGATGGCCTCCCCGCGGCACAGTCCCGCGACTACAAGATGGACCGAAAGACAGCCCGCGTCCGGCAGCGGGCCGGATATGGCCACGCTCGCTCCGCCTCCACCTCAGGAATCCTGGCGGTGTGGGACTATGATGGGAATCACTTGCGCGGGCGGTTCCGCTTCCTGGCCCGGATGCAGACGTATTCCGTTCTGACGGGCTGGCACGGCAACAACACCCTGCTCTTCACCGGGGAATTTCAGGCCGTGCGCGACCCTGAGGCCGGACAAGCCATCCTCGCCCGCACCGAAGAAGGCGCCATGAGCCGCGAACCTACGCCACCAAGCCTCCCCCCTTCACAAGGGGGGATATAGGGGGGTGGTTGGGCTAGCTCAGCGCGCGCCGATGGCTTCGCGGATGTCCTCGACGATGCTTGCTGCCGTAACCCGAAGCTCGGCCTTCTTCGCGATCAAATGCTCGTGCGACGGGTGGCCGCCGTAGAGCTGCACGTGGAAGCGCAGGGCATTGCTGGTGCCCGAGGGGCGGATGGTCAGATGCGACAGCCGATCGGTATCGAAGTAGAAACGATAGCCTTCATCAGGAAAGCCGGGATAGTTGATGGCGTCGTACTTGCCGGTGGGGTAGACGGTCGCAGAAACCACCGGCAGCCCGCCCAGGGTCACGCGCCGCGCCGATCCACCGGAGTGCTCAACTGAGCGCACGCGATCGAAGAGGGCCTCGGCCTTCTGCAGGATCGCCCGCTTCTTGGTATATCCCGCCAGCCCCTCGTACTCACCGTCGATGGGATCGGGCTCATAGTGGGTCACGAACAGACCGACCTGCGGATCGCCGTAGATCTTCTCGTCCAGCAGGTCGAGCAGATTTGTTCCCTTTTCCTTGGCGTACTGAGCCAGCTCGGCCACCAGCACGGCCGCGAAGGTCCCGTCCTTGTCGCGAACGTGTCCGCCCGCCCCCAAGGACCGCTCGTCCGGCGGCGGTCCGCCCAGCAGGGTGAAGCCGTTGCTCTGCTCCAAGGCCGCGATGTTGATGCACCGCCGCGGATCGTTCATTGCCTCCCAGGAATGGAGCGTGCGGTTGCACACCTTGTCCTCAGGGTTCAGCCGGCCTTCCTCGTATTCGGGCAGTTCCCCGCCGACGGTCAGTCCCGGCGTGTCTTTCCTCTGGTGCAAGTCCCAGATGGCCCGCGTCCCGGCGGCCAGCTGGGCAAACCCCACCCACGTCTTGAGCACCCCCAGCCGGTGCTTTCGAGCCACGCGGGTGAGCAGGTCGGTCGTCGTATGCGAAAGCACGATGAACTTCTTCTCAGCGTCCTGGACGGCGCCGTGTTTCTCGATCTCGAATTGCAGCCGATACCACAGAATGAGCGTCCAGGCCTCATCCGCGGAGAGAAGCGAGTAGTCTCTCATCTCGCCCGTCCCGCGATGGGGATACGCCGGCCTCTGCGCCGACGGCACCTTCACGATCACTCCGCAGCGGTCGGCGTCGGGATCGGTGCCCACCATCAGATCCAGATCATCCCACTGGCCGGGATACTCGCCCTGGAACGCCTCCACGGCGATGTCCGCCGCCCGCCAGTCGCCGGGGTCGGGCTGCTGCTCTTTGCCGGGGTCGCTGCAGAACGCCGGGAACATCCCGTCGAGGGCGTCCAGCTTCATGATCCGCCGCACGTTGTTGAAGCCGACCTCCGCCAGCAGCCGCGGCACGGCCTTGCGCCCCGAGCCGTTGAACGCCGAGAACCCGATGGACAGCGGGCGCTGCGCGGAGGCGATCATCTCCGGGCGCAGCAAAAACTCCTTGACGTGCTCGACGTGCATGGTGGGCAGATCGATGATGCGATGCTCCCGCCCGGCATAACTTTCCGCCTGATCCGGCAATGGATCGGCCAGGGGCAGCCCCGCGTGCTCTGCGAATTCAATGTTCATTCGATGCGGCTTGGCCACCCCGCCCAGGAACCACAATTGATCTTCCCGCGCCGCGGAGAACGGAATCGTCTTGATGTCCGCGAACGTCGTGGTGCGGATGTAGTTCTGATAGAGATCGTCGCGCTCCGCGGGATCGAACTGCGAACCGTTCCGGCAGGAGAGCTTGTATCCGTTGTAGCGAAAGTCGTTGTGGCTGGCGGAGATGAACACCCCCACGTCCGCCTTGAGCGTGGGCACCGCGAAGGTCACGCTGGGGTACATGCACGCTTCGTCAAAGAGATAGACCGTGTAATCGTAGGCCAGGAAAAGCCCCGCGATCAGCCGGGCGAAGTCCGCCCCCCGCACGCGGCTGTCGAAGCCGATGACGATCTTCTTGAGCGGCGGCCTGTGATGGATGCCGAAGCGGGCTACTCCCGCGGAGGTCAGCAGCAACACCACGTCGTTGATCGTGTTGGGCCCTTTGATGATCGGGGCGTGGATGCCCTCTTCCTTGAGCCGCAGGACCTCCTCGCGGCGCGAGCCCATCTTCTCGCGGATGCCCCCCGTGCCGAAGCTCACGTCGCGGGAGTAGGCGTTGGTCAGTTGCTCCCATTGCTCACCGCGGATCGCTGCCCGCAGCCCGTCGCGGAGGTGCGGCGAAATGCGATCCAGCTCGGCCGCCAGCAGCCATTTGCGAAGGTTGGGGATGGTCTTGGCCACCGCGTCGTCGAAGTACGTCCCCGCGATGCGTCCCAAGTCCCGCTGTTCGGTCAAGTATGCACGGATCCCCTGCTGTGCCCGCTCGAGCAGTTGCTGATCATCGTTCATGAGCCGCCGCGCCCTTGGCCAGGAACCGCATCGTGCCATCCTTTGGCACTATTTACCCGCGGTCCATCCAGGCAACGGTAGGATTGGCACGACCGCGCGTCAACCAATCGCCAGGCAAACCGGCTGGTCAATGCCGGCTTGGGCAAGTAACCTACGAGCGGTTACGGTCGTGAAAGGCGCAGCATGCCGTCCACTACCTCCAGCGGTCCTTCACCGGATGCATCGCCGACCACCCCCGCGCTGGCATTCTCCGCCCGCCTGACCTTCTTCGAGTACCTTGTGGTCTTTCTGCTCGGCTGGGTACTGATGACGTGGAGCTACAGCGGGCTTACCCGCCCTGACCTTGGCGTCCCCGGCAACGACTCCTTCTACCACATCAAGATGAGCACCATGATGCCCCAGGCCGTCAAGTTGCGGCAGTTCCCCTGGCTTCAGTTCTGCTACTTCACCGACCAGGGCGACGACTTCGTGAGCCACCACTACGGCTTTCACCTCCTGCTCGCCCCCTTCGTACAGCTCTCGCAGTACCTCACCGGGTCATATCTGCCCGGGGCCCGCTGGGGTGTGGCCGTCTTCTTCGGGCTGCTGATGGTCGTCCTGCATCGACTCGTCGCCCACGCCACGATGGCCTGGCGCTGGATCTGGCTGCCGCTCTTTACCTCCTGCCCCTCCAGTTTTTCACCCGACATGCTTTCATCCGCGCAATCAGCCCCTCGCTGGCCTTCATGCTCCTGACTCTGCTGCTGGCCTTCCGCGGGCGATACCTGCTCATGGCCGTCGCGATCATCGCCTATGTCCATCTGTACATGGGCGGTGTGCTCTTCGCTCCGGTCGTCATCGCGGCTTACGTCTGCTCTCTGCTGATCTGCAAAGAATCCCGCGGCAGAATGTTCAAAGTCGTGGCGTGGTCATTGGGCGCATGGGCCCTGGCCATCGCCGTCCACCCCTACCGGGGCGGCATGTGGGACTTCCTGCAATTGCAGGTCTTCGGCAGCGGCCTGTCCCCCGATATTCCCGTGGGCAAAGATTGGCGTCCATATAGTGACGTCTGGTGGTTCACCCAGAT
>SBAX01000023.1 GCA_005240095.1 Phycisphaera mikurensis | reverse complement strand
TGTTCCGGGAGTTTCCCCGCGATGGCGGTCAGTCGTTCCGTGACAGTTTGACGGGCGCGGTAGATGTCCGTGCCCCATTCGAACTCCACCCAGGCCACGGCGATGCCAACGGCTGTCGCCGAGCGCACGCGGCGCACGTTGGCGGCCCCGTTTACCGCTGTTTCGATCGGAAAAGTGACCAAGGTCTCCATTTCCTCGGGGGCCATGCCATGGCCCTCGACAAGGATCGTCACGGTGGGTGCCGTCAGGTCCGGGAACACGTCGACCGGAACCGTCGTGGTCACGTACCCGCCCACCAGCATGAGCAATGCCGAAATAATGACTACCGCAAGCCGGTTCGAGAGGGACCATCGAATCAGTGCATTGATCATGTCTGCCCCTCCCTAGTGAACGTGTCCGGCGCCGAAGGACGCCGGGGATTGCGCCGCGAGCTTCACGGCGTAGGCACCCTTGGTGATCAGGCGTTCCCCGGAGTCGACGCCGGACTTGACCTCAACGAAGCCCGAATCCCGCACGCCCAGCTCCAGCTCCCGGCGCTGAAAGCTCTCGCCTTCGATCAGCACGAACGCGATGGGACGGCCGTTGTCCATCACGATCGCCTCCTCGAGAACCGCCGTGGCGTCGACGGCTCGCTGGGTTTCGACGTGAACCTCGGCAAACATGCCCACGCGGAACAATCCCTCTCTGTTGGGTAGTTCGAAGACAACCGATACCGTCCGGGTCTGGGGATCGACGACCTTGCCGACGTTCACCAGCCGACCGCCCAGCGCCAGAATATCGAACCGCCGATCCGGATAAGACGGCAAGATCAACGATGCACTGGGCTTCTCCGCCAGACGGGCGAGGTCGAACTCGGAGATGTTGCCCACGACCCACACGTGATCCACGTTGACGATGCGGAACACCTCCTGGTGGGCTGCGTCGAGATGCTCCCCCTCAATGTGCGCGACCGACACGATTTCCCCGGAAATCGGAGCGGGCAGCGGCAACCGGTAGGACTCTACATCCGTTGGGAGTGGGGCGGGTGAGGGAATGGCCTGCGCCCGCAGTTTTGCAAGCCTGCCGCGAGCCTCCTCATACGAATGCTTCATCGCCCGGGCGGCTTCCTGTTCCGCCTCAGCCAGGCGCAGGTTCTGTTGCGTTTCCTCGAACTGCTGCTCTGTCCCGACTCCCTTTTCTCGAAGGCCCGCCACGCGCTCGTGGGCCCGCTTGGCGTAATCGAGCTTGGCATGCGACTGAATCAACGCCCGCTCCACTTCGAGCGCCTTGGTATCCAAGTCCAGCTCCCGAAGCGCCAGCTCGGTCTCCAGCCCCTGCACCTGGGCGCGGTTGGCACTGAGCTGAAAGACTTCCGTTGCCGGCAAGGGTGGCTCGATCATGGCCAACACCTGCCCCGGCCTCGACCATGTCACCCAGACGGGGAAGACGCGCGTTCGGAGGAGCAAGCAGGCGCCCTGCAACGGGCGGGCTGACCGTGGCAGACGCCCCTTGCGGGGCAAGAATCTGGGCCGGAACCGGAAGTCGCTCAACAAGGGTGCGATTGGTTGCCTGGCCAAGCAGCGTCGCGATCTTCCACTGTTGCTCCATGAGAAAAGGAACGAGGTTGGGCGGATCGTCTTCACTTACGGCCTCCGCAGCGTGCTCCGCTCCGTGGGCGTCGGGATGAACGACGAGTTTCCCGACATCGACCACGTCCTGAACTTGCGGACTGTCCACAATCAACCGCAGCCGATAGGCGCCCGGTGAATCAAACGTCCACTCCGGCACGAAAAGTCCGTCCCGTTTGGGCATTTCCCAGACTTTCTTCGCCGGTGGTCCGCCCGCCGGGGTTACCTCGAAGGTCAGCGATCCCTTGCGAATCGGCTCACCGGTGGTCAGCACCGAAAAGTGCGCAAGGAACTGCGCCGGCACACCTTTCACGAGGTGCGGGTACTCCATGAAGAGTTCGAGTTTTTCCGTGAACAAGGTCACGCTGATGGGGTCGAGGCCCTCGTTGCCGGAGCCGTGCGCGTGTCCATCAGCCGTGCCGTGGGCGTGCGGATCACCCTGCGTTCCTCCCCTGTTGGCTCGGTCGCATCCGCCTGCGCCTGCGACCAGCGTCAGCCACGTGAAAACCAGCGGCAGGATCAGGCCGACACGCGAGGATCTAGGCGCGCTCGCCGGACCGGGCGAAGGTCTGTAACGGACCGGCATCCGTACGTCGCTTGTTACTACCTGTGGCCACATCATCCGGAGGCAGGGCGATCTATCATTACCTGTGAACATCGGGCTCTCGCTCAAAGGGTCAACAGTCTGCGCCGCGCGATGCGATCGAATTAGCGAGCGCGCGGTGACACAACCGCGTGTCAAAAACCACCTTCGCGGGTGAGAGACCCGATCAGATCAATAGGGCGTGGCTGCTGCGGAGAAGCAATTCGACGGCGCTAGACGCGGTAGTCGTGTGCGCGCACTGTCCCCCTGGTCGCGCGTCGGCTGCGATGGACGATGAAGTCGCCGCAATCGCTGGAAGGAGGATGCTGGAGGAAAGCGCCCCGGGACCCAACCGCCCGGTCCCAGGACCGCCACTCGCGATCGCGGGCGCGGATTTCAGGGCGATGACGATTCCCTCGTCCGAGGAATCAGGCGGAAGGGATTCGTCATGTTGGTGGCCATCGTCAGAATGCGAATCTCCGCGCATCGGCCCAACACCACGGGTAAGGTCAATCGCGTGAGCGTGCCAGGGGTGCTCGTCGTGGGAATGCAGTAGCCAGGCCTGGCCGTTGCTAAACGGGGGCACAGCCAGCAACCCGAGCAATGCTGTCATGGAGCGACGAATCATCATCTTTGTCTGAGTGCCGACACCCTCGTCTGGCAATTCAGCCGTGGCGATGGGGGCAAGCTTAACAGCACGCCGCGGCCGCGTCAAACTGACTGTTAGGTGGCTAGTTGACCGTGCTCTCGTTCCGAGTCGTACGATCCAGTCGCCGGAACGAGTACTGCGGTTTGATGGCGACGGGTTTACCGGCGACTTCCAGGACGGGGTTGGCGAGGAAGTTGATTGGGCCGGAGACCGGTCCCGGCTCGACGATGAGATCCCGGCCGCGGCTCAGCTCGACGCGGTTGGCCGGGTGGTGACCGAAGTAGTAGGTGGACAGGCTCGAGTATTTGTCGGCCTCGCTGAGATCCACCGGCCACCACTTGTCCTCGGCATAGAATTCCGCCCAGCAGTGATACCCGTCGATGCCTCCGTCGCGACGCTCCGAGGGAATGGAAGCCCCGATGGCGAACCTCGCGGGAATGCCCGCGGCGCGGGACAGGGCGATGAAATACGAGTGAAAGTCGGTGCAATTGCCGGTGCGCATGTCGCATGCGTAGGAGGCATCACCCTGACCCCAACCCGGGCCATACTTCATGTACCGCATGCGGTCGATCGTGTGATCGTAGAGGGCCCGGGCTCGGACCAGGTCGCCCTTCTTGCCGGCCAGGATCTCGGAGGCAATGGCCGCGAACTCCGGGGTGCTGGGCACGCGCTGTTCGGGCGCGAGAAACTCATCCGGGCGCGATGCCGGATCGCGGTAGGGCCCCTTTTCCCGGCGATAAACATGAAATCGCATGGCAAGTTCCTTGCCGCTGTCCTGCGGGTTAAGGCTCAGGAAGAGGACCTTGTTGCCGTAACGCTCGTCGGTCAGAGTCTGCTGCTCGCCCGGCGCCTGGATGGACCGAGTTTCAACCGTCTGGAAGGCGTCGCTGCCGGGCAGCGGGACCCACATGCGCGCCGCGTCGGTAAGCTCCGGCAGCTTCGCTTCGTACAGAAACTCAAACGAATCATTGCCTTCGATGACCCCGAGCAGGGCGTTGGAAGCTGTCGTAACTTGGGAGCGGGTCCACGTGCCGTCCGGCTCCTCGCCCCAGACATAGAACGGCTGCCCGTTGCGCTTGTGCACCAGGGTCTCGGTCACGCGCATCGCGCCCGGGTCGCCTTCGAGGAAAAAGTCCACGTCATAGACGTTGCCATCGATGTTGGCCAGATCAACGCAGGCGAAGTGCCACCGCGGGCCGAGGTTGGCAAGGTAGTAGGTGTGTACACGCACGAGCTTGAGCCGCAGCTCCTGGCCCTCGAACGGGAGCGGGAAGTATCCGCCGCCCAGATTTGTCTGCTCCTCGATATGCCTCTCTATGCCGGCCTGGATGTCCGCAGTCACCACACGGGGCACGGCCTCGGGCATTGAAGCGGCACGCCGCTCCACCGAATGGCAACCGCTCATCGCCGCGCAGAATGTGGCCATCGCGGCTGAAGAGACCTTCCACCTGGTTGGATGCACGATGCAACCCTCCACCAGAGATAGAACTGGCTTTGTTAGCGTAAGAGAGGGCCTCAATGTTTCGGGTGCTCGCCCTTGGGGTGGTCCTTGGGCTGTCCCTCCTTGGAATGCTCCGCCGTCGGATGTTCGTCGGACTTGGCCTTGCCGCCGCTCCTGCAGCCCGCCGCCCCCATCGAGCACACCGCCGCCACGAGCGCGAGGATGGTGATTCTCCGCAAGCTTCTCATCTGCCCGTCTCCCTGGAAGGTACCCCCTGCCGGCCCGCGCCATGCAGGACTACAGCGGCCAGTATACGGCGGGGCTTGAGCCCGGCAATGCCGCATGCCACGTTCTCGTGCCTTACGATTCAGTCAGGGCGCAGGTAGTCCCCTGGCCGAATGGCTCGCGCCGACGGGAAATATTCCTGCGGCACGACCGAATACGCTTTCTGAAGGAGGTTTGTCATGACTACCAATAACACACGCATGTCACCCATCACCGCGTTGTTCCTGGGCCTGTTCGCGGTCGGCGCCGTAGGCATTGCCGCGGGGACCAGTGTGATCCTGTACTCCCTGCGCATCCTCGACCACAAGGCCTCGACCATCCTCAGCTTCGCCGAACAGACGGTGGATTCGCTTCCCGAGCTGGTCGCTGCCTTGCCCCCGGCCTTGGACGCGCTCAGCGGCCAGAGAGCGCCGGATTACGCCGGGAAGGTCGATGTGACCGTCCGCTTCGCCCCCAATGACCGAGGCGACGGGCTCCGCCCCGTCCTCACCATCCTCAACAAGGGCGACGAAGTCGTGTCCATGCTCGCCGTCCGGGTGGTCGCCCTGGACTCAAAGAACGTGCCCGTGCGGGAGTGGACCGAGGTGGTCGCCACGCCGCTGGCCATCGACGACGACTGGCGGGGGATCCTCATGCCCGGCGCACCCCGCTATGTGGTTCTACCCGCCAGCCGATCACTGTCTCCCAGCGAGGCCGAGTCGCTCACCGGCGTCGTGGAAATCTCCGAGCTGCGCGTCTGGCGACCGGCCGATTCGTTGCCCGGACCCGATCAGGGCGTATGATGCCGTAGTGGCGGATGGCGAATCAGAACGAGCCAGGCTAGCCCGATTCGCCGTGCAGAGTTCGCCATTTCGACATCATGGCCATTGAGACCGAACTCAAGCTCCGCGTCGATTCTCACGAACCGCTGCGCCAACGCCTCAAGAGCATCGGCGGCACGCTGATTCGCCAGGTCGTCGAAACCAATTGCATTCTGGATCGCCTGGATAGCATGCTGCAGCGACACGGCTGCGGCCTGCGCATCCGCTCGGCCGTGGATGTCGAGGGGCACTCCCTCCCCACCACCCTCACCTTCAAAGGTCCGCGCCGGGTTGGGGACCTGAAGTCCCGCGAGGAGTTCGAGGTTGAGGTCGGCGACGCCGACGCTATGACCGTGGTGCTGGAACGACTCGGCTTTCACACCGTGCTCTGCTATCAGAAGCGTCGCGAGAGTTGGCGCCTCGGCGATTGCCAGGTGGACCTCGATGAGCCCGCCTGTCTGGGATTGTTCGTGGAAATCGAAGGACCCACCGGCATGGGCATCCGCGCCGTCCAACAGGACCTCGGCCTGCACGGGGCCAAGCCGATTTCCATCTCCTACGTCGGCATGCTCCTGGCCTATTGCGAGGCCAACCGCGTTTCAGATCGCGTGCTGATGCTGGCGTCGCTGGCCTAAGCTTTACATCGTCGCGCCCAACGCAATAATCCGCCGCCAAGGGACAACTGAGGGTCGATCCCCGACTTGCGCGGATCAAACCTCGCTCTCGGAGAAATGACTGATGGCTCATCGGACGGTCGCGACGATTGTGTTGTTTGTCGGCAGCGCATGCTGCCTGCTGCTGGGCGCCCGCGCAGAGAGCGCCCAGCCTGCCGGTAGTCAACCCTACAAGCCGGTGGCGTCGGTCCGTGGCTTGATGACCGGCCAAGGTCTGCTGTTCAAACAATTGCAGGCGGCAGTTGACGGCCCGAAGGCCGCCGATCGCGCCATGACCGTGCAGCTCACCGCGGAGGCGTTGGCGGAATTAGCCAATGTAAACACCTACAACAGCGACAAGGAGGACTACCGTGGCTGGGCGAGCCAGCTGCGCGAGACGGCGATGGAGCTGGCCGCCGAGGCCAAGAAAAAGGCCTCCGCCGATGATGCCAGGATGAAGCAGTTGTTCGCCCGCATCGAGGCCGCCTGCCAGGCATGCCACGACGCATACCAATAGCGCGGTCGTCTGTAGCGTCGGGGCTTGTCTCCGGCGCTTGTTTGCCGAGACTTCGCGGATATCCAAGCGCCGCCCACAAGGGGCGACGCGACTGAGTCACCATTGAACTTCGCGCTCCTCATTCTTGTCGGCTTCTTCGTTGGCGTGGTCGGCGGGATGTTCGGCGTGGGCGGGGGCATCATCCTCATCCCCGCGCTCAACGAGGTGCTCGGCCCCAACCAGCACCTCTACCAGGCCACGGCCATGATCGTGAACATGTTCGTGGCCGTGCCCGCCATCTATCAGCACCATAGCGCCCGGGCGATCGAGTTCCGCACCGTCTTTCGCGTAATCCCTCTGTCCATTGCCGCAGTGTTCCTCGGAGTCGCGGTCAGCGAGCTCGCCTTCTTCGCCGGGCCCGGAGAGGCGAACCTGCGCGCACTATTCGGGGCCTTCCTCTTGGCTTGTGCACTCTACGATGCCTATCGCCTCTGGCACCAATCCCCCTCTCCTCCGGGGAGAGGGGTTAGGGGTGAGGGCTCTTCCGCCTTTCCCTTCGGGAATGGGCAGGGTGACGGCGATTCCGTGGACAACGCGCCACCTGCAATGACCTGGAAAGCCGCGCTCGCCGTCGCGATCCCCACCGGGTTCTTCTCCGGACTGCTCGGCGTGGGCGGAGGCATCGTGGCCGTGCCCCTGCAGCGCCATATCCTTCACGTGCCGATGCGCACCGCGATCGCCAACTCCGCCGCGATCATCGTGGCCACCAGCCTCGTCGGCGCGCTCTTCAAGAACTACGCTTACTTGAGCGAGGATGGCACGGAGGCCCACCCTATGGTCCTGGCCGCCGTGCTGATCCCCACTGCCATTGTCGGCAGCCTCCTCGGCAGCCACCTCACCCACCGCATTCCGCTTCGCGCCGTCAAGGGCGCCTTCGTAATCGTCCTGGTCGCAGCCGCAATCCGGCTCATTCAGGGCGCCTTCGCGAGGCCGTAAGCAGCGTCTTCCTTGACCCGTAACAGGCGAATCGCCACAATGGGCCTTCACCGCTCAAGCTGAGAGGGCCGCCCATGAAGCCCGGATCGCAGACATTCCTACGCCGTGCGCCTTGGATTCTGTGCGCACTCTCTTGCCTGGGACCTTCGCGCGAAACGTTGGCCCAATGTGAGGTGCAGAAGCTGACCGCCTCCGACGGCGCAGACGGTGACTTATTCGGTCAGGTCGCGTCGATCAGCGGTGACGTGGCTCTGGTCGGGGCACCCCGCCAGGATTGCGCCGCCGGCCCGGACTGCGGCGCCGCCTACGTCTACCACTTCGATGGCTCGACGTGGATCGAGCAGCAGAAGCTGACTCACCCGGACCCCGGGTTCCGTCCCTATTTCGCTTCTGCGGTTGCGATCGACAACGACACGGCTGTGCTCTTTGGTGGCGCTGAGCCCTGCTCCTCAGGTCCCGTTTGCGGGGCAGCCTATGTTTACCGCCGGTTAGGCAACGTGTGGAATCGTCTGTGGCGGCTTGTCTCCGATGACATAGCTCAGAGCGACGATTTCGGCGCCGCCCTCGCCATCAGCGGCGACGTGATCGTGGTCGGCGCGCCCCTCGATGATGCCGGCGTGCCCTTCAACATCATCAATGCCAGCGGCTCGGCGTACATCTTCCGCTTCGATGGCTTGACTTGGGTCCAGGAACAGAAGCTCACCGTTGCCAATCCCTTACCGGAGGACTTTTTCGGGCATGCCGTGGCCGTCAGCGGCGACGTGGCGGTGGTTGCAACCCTTATGAAGATTGCCCCGACGTTAACTGTGGGGCAGCTTACGTGTTTCGATTCAACGGCTTGTCGTGGATCCAAGAACAGAAGCTGACCTCTCCGAATCGCACGGAGTCCGAGGCGTTCGGGAATTCCGTCTCGATCGACGCCAATGTGATTGTGGTCGGCGCCGCGGGCGGTGCCTGCGCCGACGGCGTGTCTTGTGGAGCGGCATATGCGTTTCGATTCAACGGGACGATGTGGGTTCTTGGGCAGAAGCTCATTGCCCCCGATCCCCATGACGGCGATGTGTTCGGCGTTTCCGTCGGCGTGAGCGGCGACGTGATTGTTGTTGGTGCCAGCTCGGACGATTGCCAGCTCGGGATCAATTGCGGTTCCGCCCACGTCTTCCGATTCAACGGTTTGAGCTGGAGCCTGGAAAGCACGCTCACCGCCCCGGATGCGGGCGTGGGAGGGGCGTACGGGCTGCCCGTCGCCATGAGCGGAAACCGAGCCGCCATCGGGGCCAATTTGAACGGGTGCAACCCAGGGCAGACATGCTCCCGTGGGGTCTACATTCACACCGTGGGTGTCGATTGCAACGCCAACGGCCGCGTGGACCCGTGCGATCTCCAGGACGGCGACAGCGCCGACGTGGACGGCAACGCAGTCCCCGACGAGTGTCTCCTCGCCACGCCGCTGCCCAACGAGACGCGCTTTCTGACCTTCGCCGTCCCTGCGGTGGCCGTGCCCTCCGCAGCGTCCGCCCTGCGCGTGCGCATGCTTGAGCTGCAGAATCCCCAGCCCCCCAACCTGCCGCAGTCGCCCCCGCCGGACTTCTCTGCATTCGAAGCCGGCCCGACCTGCACCGATCCCGCGGGATGCGCGCGCTGGGTCGGGCCTCTCACGACTTTCCTTGAGTCCCAGGACAATGCCGCGTTCGGCACGTTCCGCGCCGCCCGACTGCAATGCACGCCGTATTACCATGACTGGTCCACCGAAGGGTTCGTTCACGTCACCGGCGCGGAGATCATCCCCAGCTCCAGGTATGAAGTTCAGGCTCTCGCCGCCGCCTGCATGGGCAGCGAGGCGATGTGTGCCGACGTCTCTGCGCCTCTATTGGCTTCGACGGCGCGCTTCGGCGATGTGGCCACGCCATTCAACCCCCCGATGGCCAGCAGCCAGCCGGACGCCCTCGACGTCGTCGGGTCCGTCAACAAGTTCAAGAGCCTCCCCGGTTCGCCGGCCAAAGTCGCCGCCCAGATTCAACCCAACGTCGTGGATCTGAACGCGAATATCAACGCGCTGGATGTTTCCACGGTCATAGACGCCCTCAAGTCGCGCGCCTACCCATTCAGCGGACCGTGCGTCTGCCCGCCCACGGTGCCCTGCAACACGACCTCCTGCGGCGCCGGAGACCCGCCTTGCAGCTTTGCCCATGGGCCGGGAGCCCTTTGCGTGAGGGCCTGTATTGGCGGAGCCAACGGCGGCCTGCCGTGCAACACGGACAAGCACTGCAACTACTGCGTCGGCGGATCAGAGGATGGTTTGCCATGCGAGCCGGCCATGCTCAGCGCTTGCCCGGGCGGTTTCTGCCCCGGTGATGGAGCCTGCGGAGACGGCTTCTGCCGCGATCGCTGCGGCAGATGCCAATAGCCGCATGTCAATCCAAGCGAAAACCCAACCCTTTCCCGCCCGCTTGCGGCCCGTACAATAGGCGCATGAGAAGCCTCGTTTTCCTGGTATTGGGGGGCATCGTGTTTACAGGTGCTTGTTCCTCGGAGGATCCCGCGACGAAGTTCATGGCCGAGATGGATCAGGCGCCGGCGGAGGGACGGGTTCCGAACTGGGAGCACACCAAGGCCCTGATGGCTCGCCGCGCCCCAAAGGTCGGAGACCCATCCCCAGACTTCACCCTCAAGACCGTCGACGGGCAGAGCATCACGCGGTCGTCGTACCAGGCCGGAAAACCCCTGGTGCTGGTCTTCGGAAGCTTGACCTGACCGCCCTTCAGGCGTCAGGCTGACGCCCTCGAAACGATGTATCAGAAGCACAAGGACGAGGTCGCGTTCCTGTTCGTCTACATCAGCGAGGCCCATCCCAGCGATGAATGGCAGATGCCCAGCAACCAGCAGGAAGGCGTCGTGTTCGCCCAACCTAAGACCTTCGCGGAGCGGCGGAGCGTGGCCTCTCAAGGCTGCCAACGAATGAAGCTTTCCATGCCCACAGTCGTGGACGAGATGGACAACAAGGTGGACAACCTCTACGCGGGGTGGCCGGAGCGGATGTTCATCATCGATGTGGACGGGCGCGTCGCGTATGTGGGGAAGCAGGGCCCCTGGGGCTTCAAGCCCGACGAAGTCGAGAAGTGGCTGCGAGACAACGTCCGCTGAGGTAGCCGAGCACGTGTTTGGTTCCAAGTGGTATCGCGATGGGCTCCGCTTCACCTGCACGCAGTGCGGCAACTGCTGCAGCGGCGATCCGGGTTATGTCTGGGCGACGAAGGAGGAGATTCGCCGCATCAGTGAGTATCTCGGGCGGACCGACGGGTGGCTGAAGAAGGCGCATCTGCGTCGCGTCGGGCTGCGCTACAGCCTCACCGAAAAGCCGGACGGCGATTGCATCTTCCTGACCCGCGAAGGCGGCAAGACGGGATGCTCCATCTACCCCGTGCGGCCCCTGCAATGCCGCACCTGGCCGTTCTGGAATGAGAACCTCAAGTCGAAAGAGACCTGGGAGGAGGTCCATCGCACTAACAGTACAGCGCAAAGTTGCTATCCAAACACGAGCGGATTCGATGGAGGTCGATGCCGCGTCGTGACAGTTCTTTGATCGTGGCCCGCGTGTGGC
>SBAX01000170.1 GCA_005240095.1 Phycisphaera mikurensis | reverse complement strand
TGTCCTTACTCCTGCCAGAAACCGGAAACCCTTGATCCGGCAGGAGTTATCGTTCGTCGATCTTCAAATTCTTGAGCCCACCTTGCGCTGTACTGCTATTTCCGCAGTTTGAACCTCAACGACGACTCAGCAAACTGCTCGGAGGCATGGCCTACTACCGGCACCTCCTTGGCGACGATCGGACCGCCTTGGATCTCTTCCTCGATATGCGGCAACAGGCCAAGGTTGTCGCCAACCTTCCCTCGTATTTGATCACCCACCTCGTTTCGATTGCGATCGATGGCCTCGCAGCTGGCTGGCTGGAAGATATCACGCCCCAACTGCGCATTGGAGAGGCAGACGGGCAATTCGAGTCTGTGCCCGACCCCGCATCACGGGCCCAAGTCAGGAGGCTCGTCGACGAGCTGCTTGACGACAGTGACGCGACGGATTCGTTCTACCGCGCCATGCTTTCGGAACGCATGCTTCAGTTGGATTGTGTACGACTGGTGGTCGCCGACGGTACGAACATGGGAGTGGTAACCGGTGGCGCCCGCGTTTCGGGAGGATGGGGTCCCTTGGGCGCGCTTGTTCGGCCGTTGTTCAAGTCTGATGGCGTGTTCCTTCTTCAAACCTGCACCAGCTTCATCAGAGCGGCCCAACGGCCAGACTATCCGAGCGCGGTCGCGGTGATGCCGCAGGACATCGGGAAGGACGATCCGCTGGACAGGCTATTGCATCCACTTACGCGGATGTTGCTTCCGTCATTCGAGCGTGCTTTTGTCCTCCATTATCGCGCACTGGCCATGCGACGAATGGCCGCGGTGGCTCTCGCCATTCGCCTGTTTGAAGTTGACCACGGACAGCGCCCCGAGCACTTGGACGAACTCGTCCCGAGTTACATCGATCGGATTCCATTGGATCCGTTTGCGGCGGATGGGCAGGCCATTCGGTATCGACCACACGCAGCCAGGGCGATTCTGTATTCTGTGAGTACAGATGGCGTCGACCAGGACGGAGCATTCCAGTTACGTCGCAGTGGCAGCGGCATCGACTGGGACAAGTTGGATCTGGTCTTCCTTCTCAATGGTGACCGAGCTGCAGCGGAAGCGGAGCTCAAATCGCCGCCATAGTCATAGCAGCATATCCCAGATAACCGCTGCACTCAGGACACAAACAATCGTTGCGGCGGCGATCGCGATCGCTAACAGACACCATGAGGCTGGAACAACTATCGCAACAATCACCGCACGTCCGGTCTTCTGCGGCAGCAAGCGCCGTGCAAGATGAACCAAATCAAGCCACCACGGGGCAACTGCTGCAATGGGAAGCGTGATCACGAGGATTCCGAAAGCCAGAGATATCACCGGGTCATTCGCTTGGGCTGTCGCAATCGCGATGGCCAATGATGCGAGTGGAAATGCAAGCAGTGCTAACACGCCGCCAGCATAGTAGCTTAACGCAATGGCGCGGTTTTGCTGGCTAATGGACACACCTCGCGGATGGAAGAAGTAGCTTGGGACCCCTGAGGCGGCAGCTATGTAGATCAGCCATAGGCAGTAGAGCAGGGGTAAGGCCCAGCTTGGCCTGATCAGTTGACCCAGCGAGCCTTGGCCGAACGGTTGTTCCCACGTCAGCCACATCGCGATGATGGGCCACGAGGACGGGATTGCGACCAGCACCACCGTCAGCCAACGGAACGACTGCGAGTCGCGATACGAAACCGGCCGGGCCATTTCTTCGGCGAAGTGGCGTTGGCGGAACATGACGAAGAAGACTGTCTTCCAGTAGGCCCGCCACCAGCCGAGGTCTTTGCGGTGGACCCAGGGGATTTGGGAGACGTTGGCCCGCACCCCGGCCAGGGAACTGCCGCACTCGGGGCAGATTTCGCCGGTCAGGCCGCGGAGGTTGTAGCCGCACTTCTGGCAGAAGAGGTCCTCGGCGATGGCGGGCAGGCTGGGCTGGGAAGGAAGCTCGCTCATGGCGTTTGGCCTGGAGGGTCAATGGTATCCGTTTGGGGGTTGGTTAAGAAACGCAGTCGTCATGCAGCTTGGTGGAGCGACGCAGCGACGAAGCGACGGAGCGACGAAGGGATCAGGGGATCGATGAAACTGGGCCCTGCGGAGCGGAGTTTTCAGAACAGACAAAGCCAGTAACGGGCTCACGGGGAGAAAGGAGGATCGGTGGTCGGCCGACCAGCCCTCCAAGTGCTGGCCTAAGACCCGCCTTTGGCGGGAAAGCCCCGTGAACGGAGCTGAGATTTCGATCGTCGAGACCCCACCCATCGCTGCGCGATGGATGGGCCCCCGGGCACACCTACCGGGCCAGCACAGCACCCTTGACATTGTGATAACAAGATCGTATAAAGTGTTATCATGATCCGCACACAGATCAGCTTGCCCCAAGAGGACTACGAAGCGGCCAAGAAGGAGGCCAGGCAGCAGGGGGTATCGCTGGCCGAGTACTTTCGACGGGCGCTTCGCCGGGCGATGCCGGCAAAGCGCCAAGACCGCTGGATGAGGTTCTGCGGCATGGTCGAATCCGGCAACCACCACTCCAGCCGCGACATCGACAGCGTCTACGATGAAAAAGACTAGCGCCTACGTCGATACCGGCGCCTTCATCGCTTTCCTGGATCGATCCGACAGCTACCACGACCTCTTCGCCCGCCTTTTTGCAGACCCGCCCATGCTGTGGACCACGCCCCTCGTCCTCGCTGAAGGACACGCGTGGTTCCTACGCCGCTACGACGCCGCCCGTGGACTTCAGTTCGCTGCATTCATCGAGGAGCTGCCCCGGCTGATGATCGCCACGGTCGGCTCCCGCGAGATCGCCGCGGCAAACGGTTACCTGCGAAGGTTTCAGGATCAAAAGCTCACCCTCGCCGACGCGGTGGGACTGCATGTCATCACGGTGCAGAAACTGAGAGTCGTCTGGGCCACCGATCGCCACCTCGGCCTGACCGGCGCCCAGCTTGCCATTCATCAGAAGTGAAGAGCGCGCCTCGCACGGAACTAAGGCGGATCACCCTCCCACCGCACTGCTCACAGAGCAGTGGCACAGCTGCGTTCGATCATCGAGACCTCCACGCATCGCTGCGCGATGGATGGGGCACCCCGGGGACCCACTCGCCGCGGCTACGGCTGTGCCCAGAGTTGGGCGAGTTCGAGGAGGATGCGGACGGAGGTTTCCATTTCCTCGAGGCAGGCGAATTCGAGGGGGGAATGGAAGTTGTGCATCCCTACGGCCAGGTTGGGGGTGGGCAGGCCCATTTCGCTGAGGCGCGACCCGTCCGTGCCGCCGCGGATGGACTGGAACTTAGGGGTCAGCCCCACGCGGCGGATGGCCTCGGCGGCGTACTCGACTGCGCGAGGCTCTTTGTCGAGGGCCTCTTTCATGTTGCGGTACTGCTTCTTGATCTCCACGTCGATCTTCGCTCCGGGATGCTCGACGAGCACGGAGTCGGCGATGGTGCGGAGGACTTTGGCGTGGTCGGCCAGTTCCGCGGTGATGAAGCTGCGGAGGATGATCCGCAGCTTGCACTCGTGCACGCCGCCTTCGAGGACGTAGGGGTGCAGGAAACCCTCGCGCTCGGAGGTCGTTTCGGGAGCCCGCGTGCGCCAGGGCAGGCGGGAGATGAACTGTCCGGCGAGGCGGATGGCGTTGATCATCTTGCCGGTGGCCAGGCCGGGGTGGATGTTCTTGCCGGTGATGGTGACCACGGCCAGGTCCGCGGAGAAGGTCTCGTTGTCCAGCTCACCGATGTTCTCGCCATCGAGCGTATAGCCGCAGACTGCGTTTACCTTCTTGAGATCGACCTTGTCCACGCCGCGCCCGACTTCTTCGTCGCAGGTGAAGACGATGCGAATGGGGCCGTGCGGCAGAGCGGCAACCCCCCTCTGTCCCCCCTTGGTAAGGGGGGAGGCTTGCTGCCCCGCGGGCGAGGCTTGACCACCCATGAGCGCCGCCACCGCCGTCATGATGACGGCCACACCGGCCTTGTCGTCGGCACCGAGCAGGGTGGTGCCGTCGGTGGTGATGAGCGTCTTGCCGGTAAGGTCGGCCATGCCCTTCACGTCCGCCACGCGGATGATCCGCGAGGGATCGCCGGGCAGGGTGATGTCCTTGCCGTCCCAGTTGCGATGAATGACGGGCTTGACGCCCTTGGCGGTGAACTCCGGCGAGGTGTCCATGTGGGCGAACCACGCGATGGTGGGGGCCTTGGGCACCGTGGCGGGGATGGTGGTCATGACGATGCCGTTCTCGTCCTGGGCGGCGTCGGCGAGGCCCAGCTCGCGGAGTTCGGCAGTGAGCATCCGCCCCAGCTCGAGCTGGCCGGGCGAACTCGGGTACTTGTCCGTCTGTTCGACGGCGGTGGTTTCGACTTTCACGTAGCGGCAGAAGCGATCAAGAAGCGTTTCCACGGCTGATTTCCCGTTTTCGAGAAGAGAGACAACCGTTCACGACGTTGTCGGGGCCATTCACGCCTACTCGCGGCAAGCCGCCAGTGGCACCCCAGTCGTACCAACGGACGTGAGAATACGCGGTGGCGGGCGCCGCGTCGATGCTATCCCGCAACGAGGCTTGATTGCTTCGCGGACGCAGCCTCGGCGACGTTGAACGGGTTGGCCGATCGTCCTAGGATAGAGCGCTACTCCGCGGAGGGGGACTCGTGGGGCGTTACCGGACTTATTGCCTTTTTGTCGGACTGGGGATCATCGCGGGGATGATCCCCGCGGCGATTGCCTCGCGCGGCGGCGCCGATCCGGCGTTCAACGGCGGGATCGCGGCGCTGGCGGCGACGTGTTCTTCCTGTCACGCGTACAACCAGGGTCCGGGAGGCGTCGAGCTGCTCGGGCTGCCGCGGCGCTACCGCAGCGGGGAGGTTTACGGCCTTTCGGTGCGGGTGAGCGATCCGCAGCAGGTCGGGGCGGGTTTCCAGATCAGCGCAGAGACCACCGCCGGCCACCAGGGCGCGCTCCTGCGCTCGGATACACTCAATACGCAGTTTTCTCCCGGCGGCGGCACGGACTTCCTGACGCACACCTCCGACGGGGTGGACGATTCCATCGACAACTGGCTGCCGAGCGGGTCGTATACCTACAACCTGGGGTGGCAGGCCCCGGCCAATGACGTGGGGCCGATCACGTTCTTCGTAGCGGGCAACGCGGTCAACGACGCCAACTCCTTTTTCGGCGATCGCTACTACGCGACGGACGCGACGATTCCTTTCGCTATTCCCGGGGACGCGGACGGTGATACGGACATCGATCTTTCTGACTACGTGGCGTTCCAGAATTGCTTTCTGGGCAATCCATTTCCCGCGGGCTGCGAATACGTGGACATGGACGACGACGCGGTGATTGGTGCTGAGGACATCTCGCCATGGAATGCGGCGCGAACGGGTCCGACGGCGACGCTGCCTGCGGATTACGTACTCGCGGATGCGATCCGCGGAGGCAAGTTGTACCAGCACTGGTGGCTGGCCACCGGCTCGCCGGAGCCCACGGGCGATCATCCGTTGTATCCTCCGGCGGGCAGCCAATCGGGGAGCGTGACCTTCGAGTGCAATGAGTGCCACGGATGGGACTACGAAGGCGTAAGTGGGCAGTACGCCAGCGGCCCGCATTTCACGGGCATCGGTGGGGTCCTGGGGACGACAAAGACTCCGCGGCAGATCTTCGAGCTGCTGAAGGCCGATCCGGCGGTTACGCCCGGCGGACACAACATGGACGCCTATGGGATGACGGATCGCGACGTGTGGGACGTGACGAAGATGGCGTTGGAGGGCACGGTGGACACCGGCGGCTTCACCTCGGGCGGACTGTTCACCGGTGATTTCACGAACGGCAGCATCCTGTATTCGATCGCTTGCGGGCAATGTCACGGTGAGGACGGCACGGCCTTCAGCTTCAGCCACCATGGGGCCGAGTTCGTCGGCACGGTGGCGGTGCAGGACCCCTGGCATTTCCTTCATGTGACGCGTTTTGGGCACCCCGGGGCGCCCATGCCCGCCACGGAATCGTTGCATTGGACGGTCCAGGACGCGGCCGACATCGGGGTGTTCAGTCAGACCCTGCCCACCGAGTAACGGGCCGAACCATCCGGCAACCCAAACTCGTCGACGACATTACTGTCTGGTAGCATAGTGGGGCGGCGGGGTCACCGTCGCGCGAACTAAGATTGGGATCAGCATGAGCGTGCGGAGCGCAAGTATCGGTCGAGTGGCCATCGGCGAGAAATCGCCGCTGGCGTTGATCGCCGGGCCGTGTGTGATCGAGTCGGAAGCGCATACGCTCAAGCTGGCGGAGGCCATCCGGGCGGTCTGTGCGGACTTGAACATGCCGTTTGTGTTCAAGGCCAGCTTCGACAAGGCCAATCGTTCGAGCGTTCACGCGTTCCGCGGGCCGGGTTTGAGCGAGGGCTTGCGGATCCTGGGGCGCGTGCGGCGGCAGCTTGAAGTGCCGGTGCTCTCGGACATTCATGAGCCGTCGCAGGCTACGGCCGCTGGGGAGGTGCTGGACTGCATTCAGATTCCCGCGTTCCTGTGCCGGCAGACGGACCTGCTGGCGGCGGCGGCGAAGACGGGGCGATGCGTGAACGTGAAGAAGGGGCAGTTCATGTCCCCGATGGAGATGGAGAACGTGTGCGCCAAGCTTCGCGAGTCCGGCTGCGACAACTTCCTGCTCACCGAGCGGGGCACGTTCTTCGGATACAACCGGCTGGTCAACGACATGACGGCGATTCCGCGGATGCAGGCTTTTGCTCCCGTGGTGTTCGATGCCACGCACAGTTGCCAGCAGCCGGGGGGTGCAGGCACGCAAAGCGGCGGAGAGCGCCAGTTCGTGGGCACGCTGGCGGCGGCGGCCGTGGCCGCCGGTGCGGATGCCGTCTTTATGGAGGTCCACGACGACCCCGATCTGGCGAAGAGCGACGCCGCCACGGTACTTCCGTTAGCCGAACAGCGCGGGCTGCTCAAGCAGCTGATCGATATTGCGGGTGTCGTCCGCGCAAGGTCGTGATGACGTGAAGCACTGCTCACAGAGCAGGTGCACACCCCCAAAACCTGCGGCTCGCACTACACGACTACAAGCTGGTCACGCAGTCGATTTCGAACTTGGCGCCGGTGAGGACGAGCTCCTTGACCGCCACGGTGGAGCGGGCCGGCGGGTCGTTGGGAAAGTACGTGTGGTAGATCTTGTTCATGACATCGAAGTCGGCGGCGCTGGTGAGGTAGCAGGTGCAGCGGAGCACCTTGTCCATGCTGGAGCCGGCGGCTTCGACGGAGGCCTTGAGGTTGTCGAGGGCCTGCTTGCACTGCCCCTCGAAGTCCGGCGAGGCCAGCTCGCGCAGACCCGCCTTGGTGCCGAGAACGCCGGAGATGAAGGCGATATTGCCGAAGATGACGCCTCGCGAGAAGTTGGGGCTCGGCGAGCCTGGAACGACTTTCCGCGCGGGGCCGCCTTCGCCATGAGCCTGCGCGACGGACGCACCTGCGGCGACGGCTGCGGCGGCCGCCGGGGCGACTGAGACCTTGCTCAAAAACGCGCGCCTGGTTTGCGTGTCCATGCTTCTGTGATCCTTTCCGAAATCAGGCTGGGAAGTTCATACTCTCAACCGGCCCGACAGCTGACTGGAAGAACGTGCGTCCGCGCGGGCTCAAGCCCGCGGCTCACTTTTGTGGACAACACCCCCAAGGGGATTCGAACCCCTGTCGGGTGCGACGTAAGTAGCGAATCTACAAGCACTTACGAAAAACCGCAAGTTGTCTTGCCGGACGGCTTGCCGGAATTCCTGCAAAAATACCCCGAATTGGCGGCTGTTATTTCCGCCTGGCCGGAGCTGCCCGAGGCCGTCCGCGCGGGCATCGTGGCGATGGTCAAGGCGTCCGCGGGGCGGGCTAATGACTGAGCTGGCGACGGCGTGCGTGACGGACCCGGACGCCCCCGCGGGCGAGGCTACGGATCGCTACGAACCGCTACAGCTCCACGGGCTTTCACCGAAACAGGTTACGGCCATCGGCTGCCTGATCTTCGGAATGAGCGATGAGCGGACGGCCGAGCGGGTCGGCGTTCACCGCGTCACCGTCACCCGCTGGCGGCTGTACGATGAGACCTTCCGGGCCGCATTTGCGGATCGGCTTGGCGAGGTATGGCAGGACACGCTCGACCACGTGCGGGCGCTGGTCCCGCGGGCCGTGGATACGCTGCACTGGGCGCTGGACTGCGGCGACGAACGGACGCGAGTCCGCGCCGCGATCGAGCTGTTGAAGCTCGTCGCACGAACGCACGACAAGACCTCCGCCCCTCCGATGGGACCGTTTTCGGCCGGTGGATTTTGCCCAAGACCCGCCCCCCGGCCAACCATCCAGCGGGAATCTAGGACCGCCCGGCGACGCACGGGCTTTTGACACGACGAGGTGAGCGATGCCGGGACGACCGCAAGGATTGGCGCGGAAGGTCGGGGAGCTGGAGCGCGCGATACTGGCTGTCTATCAGCAGATCGACGCGACGATTCCGCCGATTCACAAGCAAACCCGCCGGGACGGATCATCGGCGAGCGAATCACCGTGGGTGAACCTGCATCGCGCGAACGGCGGGCTTGCCCTGGCCGTGGCTGACGTGGGCGAGCACTGCCGCAAGGCCGCGGGGATCGACGGTCCTGGCCCGATCGAGGCCGAGCTTGGCGGGAAGGCGTTGCATAGGCTGCGGGAAACTCGCAGCGATCACGCTAAGGGCGACGGCCGAGCGGAGCCCGCTGACCACGCTGCGATCGAAGCGGTAGCGGGGCTGCCCTTGCGGGCCGCGATCATCGACGAAATCGACTGGGTTGCGGGACACGTAGGACAGCCGATCGTCGATATTGGAACCGCGCCAAGCAGGTTTGCGGTGAACCTGTTGAATGACCTTCGTGCGGACGAGCGCCTGCGCCGGGACTTCTGGACGCTGGTTCTCAATCGTCGCCTCGCGCCGGGCGAGCATCGGCACAGCGGCGGTGCGTACGACGAGCAAGAGCGAACGCAATCCGCCGGGGACGTGTTTGAACGGCTCGGACTGTGACTCTAGAGATGGTATCCCCTGGGACGCGCAAAATCCTTCCCGCGCGTGCGTGCGCGAAGTCTATTCACGACGCAAGGCCCATAGTGATTCAAGGGGAACGCCGTTGCAAATAGTATCGCCCGTTAGCTCGCCTGCCCCTGCAAACGAAAGTTCAATGTGCGCCAGTCCCTCGCACCAACCCTCGTCGCCCGCGAGTTGCCAGTCGATCGTCACAAGTTCGCCGTCGAACTCATAGAAAAAGAACGAACCTGGGAAGGGACTGCCGACGCCAATCGTCCCATTGCGATAGAACACGAAGGACGCGGTGTATGTCCACCCCAGCGTGTCGTGGGCATGGAAAACGTCCCAAGTTGGGCCGACAAGCTCAAAAGACGTGGCCCCCGAGAATTCTCGTTGGAATAGTTCGTAATCCCGCAAGTCCACGTCGCAATCCCCGTCAAGGTCGGCAATCGAGCACGGCTTTCCGGCGGGTTCGGAACTGGTCAAAGTACCTACGGTGACGACCAGCAACCAGCTTGCCTTGTTCCACAGTTTCGGGGACATGTTAGGACTCCACCAGGGCAACGCCGCCAGCGCGACGCCGCGCTATCACCATGACGCCAGCACCGCACACTGCGAGAATCAGCACGCCCACGCCTAAGCCGCCGATTGCTGGGACACTGGAAAGTGGGAGCGCGAGCGAATAGGTACCCCATTCAATGAATGTAATCCCATTGAGTACAAGTCCCTCACGATGCGTTAGTAGCTGCCAGTTCGTTTGATCCGTGCTGATCCAGAACTGAGTGGTGTCCGGATAGAGCGCTTGGATTCCGGTGTAGACGGTGCCGCCTTGAAATAGTTGCAAATTGTCGGCACGCTTTGCGGAATTGGCGATCCCGATAGCGGGCACGAGCCGATCCCGAAAGAATGTCAACTGTTCCGCTTGCTGCGCTGTCGCGGGCCCAAGGACTGTAGTGATGGAAGGGCTTCCGAGGGACTGCACGCCGATGTAGTAGTCCGCTGTTTGTGTCGCGCCTTGTCCTCCGAACCCGATGTAACGCTGAGCGACCGCCTGGGATGCCGCGGCAGCGCTGACTGCCGTTGCGACTGCAAAGAGCTTGAACATACCGGATGCCCTCCCAAAGCTGTCCAACGTATACCGCGACATGGCAACCCTCCACAGAACTGACGACACGTCGAAAACGAAACGCGGACCTATCCTAGCGACTCCACCCCTCACGTTGCAAGGCGTTGAACTGCCGTGTTTCGAGGCGTAGGCTATTCCTGCCGGGTAGGCGGGCGACGGCCCGCCGTGCGGACCGGGCGACTGTTGATGTCGCATCTACCATCGACAGCGCCCGGACCGGCCCGCTTCGGAGTAGATGCCCATGCCTATTGCCGACCTAGTCGGTCACCTTCGTTTGTTGGACGAGCGTCCTTCGTGGCGACGTTCCGAACTTCCACAGTCGATTACGCTGGATGTCCTGCGCGAGCTTGATAGCTATCGCCTGATCCAGATTCGCCTGTACAGACGCTTTCCTCGCCTTAGACCAGAGGAGCGTTATTCGACCCCCCAGCCGGATACCGAGTACGGTCGCGGTGGCTGGTGGGTCGTCAGCGAGCACGCTTTGCGGGCTGGCCGGTTGGAGGAGATTCTCAAGCACCCGGACCATCAAGGCGACTGCGAGCCGGAGTTTCGTGTGTCGCCCAAGGGGGCGGACTGGTTGCGCGATGCCGGCAGGCCCGGCGGCGCAGTCAGCACGCGCACCGCGCTAGCCGATGAAGCATCCGTCCGTATATGGCGGGAAATAGCAGCGGTGACCCGCGATTTGGTCAAGTTTCCCAAATCACGGGCGTATCTTGTCGCGCTCGCCGCTGGCTCGCAGCCGCGGGAACATCCGGCTGAGCTGCTTACAAGGCTCCGCGCCATCTTTGCTGAGCACGGCAACCGGATCATCGCCGATCTGCCCGAGGAACTCCGGGGCGTTGACTGGGACGAACTGTGCAACCCGGCGCGTACCGATCCGATGCTCACCAAGGTTCGCAGCTACCATTTCGAGCAGCTGAGCGAAATCGCCGCGTATATGGTGGAAAGGCACCGCGCGAAAGCCCTTGGCGAACCAACCGCGCCCGCGGTTGCGGTAGAACCTAGCGACAAGCCCGCTGACAGCGGTGCGGAGACCGCGACCAAGGGATTCTTCACAGCCTCTGACCTTACAGAACGTCACAACGTTCCCAAAGACAAGGTTGCGGCGCTCAGGAAGCGACTTGAGCGCTGGCGGAAGAAACAGACCCTCGGAACGGATTGGATTGAGGCCGATGCTCAGTCGCGCAACGAGGACAGGTACCTTTACCGCGAGAGCGCTGTGCTCCATTTGATCCGCACTGCCTAGCGTCCGTCGCCGTCCATCGAACGTCCATCGAAAAAAAACTTGCCTGACCGCGGCAACCGTGATTGTGTGTCGCTAGGTTCCCGCGCGTCCGCCGACCGTCTTTTCACGCCGTCATCTAAGAACCCGTGCAATCATCGGCACCGCAAGGCCGCGTCAGACATCGGCGTGCATAGGCTTCGGCGTCGAAGCTGGCACCGACCGGGCCGCGGACTGCGGAAAGGGCATGGACGATGAGTCAGATGGTCAACATTCCGCGGGTTGCGGAAAAGGAAGCCCGCTCGGTGCGGGCAGTATGGCAGGACATTTCCACGGGGCGCTTCGGCCCGGACGTGCTCCGCCTCGGTCGAAGTTGTCGGGTCCGCGAAGAAGAGCTGGATGCCTGGATCGCTGCGGGCTGTCCGCCGCGCGATCGCTGGCTGGCGATTCGTGACCGCAAGTGGAGGTCGCGATGACCGTCAAAAACTGCGAGCCGGGCGGGGTTGGCTCCCCCGCCGCGGCCCTGGGACGTTCTTCGCAGCCGGAATCCTACCGCCCACGCCGCCAGGGGCAAGCGTTCTGCGAGCTGCACCATCGCAATGTCGTCGATGAGCTGCCGCGTCTGTGTCCCTTCGGCACGCCGAATTTTCTGGACACCATTGGGCAGTTGAGGGCGGCGGCTTGGCGGGAAATCGGTACCGGTGACGCGCTCAGGCTCCTCGGTCGCGTCGGTGTATGCGACGCCTGCATTACCCGGCTTGCAGCTCACCCGGAGATCCGCCGGCTGCGCACGCGGAAGGGGATCGGCCTATGACCCTCGAACGCGACGTTGCGGTGATTTTTGGCGACGGAATGGTGGACAGCGGGGGGACTGCCTCGCTCGGTCCCGTTTCCCGTTTACCCCTAGAGAAAAACGAGAAACGAGACATTCGGCTGTCGGTGGTGACCATCGGGGCGCTGCTGGCCGAACCGGTGGAGGAAACCCCCTGGCTGGTCGATGGGCTACTTCCCCAAGGGGGACTGTCGATCCTGGCGGGCAAGCCCAAGGGCGGAAAATCGACCTTCGCGCGATTCTTGTCGCTGGCCGTCGCCCGCGGCCTTCCCGTGCTGGGGCGGGTGACGAACGCGGGGCCGGTGGTCTACCTGGGTCTGGAGGACAAGCGCGGAGAAATCCGCGAGCACTTCCGGGCGATGGGAGCGGGGTCCGAGGGGCTGCACGTTCATACCGGCCCTGCGCCCCGCGAGACCAGCGTGGCGGTGGACCAGCTCACGGAGTTGATCGAGGGAACCGGCGCGAAGCTGGCGGTCATCGACACGATGCTGCGGTTCGTCCGGGTCCGCGACATCGCGGACTACGCCGAAATGACCCGGGCGCTGGACCCGCTGTTGAATCTGTCTCGGGAGATGGGTTGTCACGTCATGGCGGTCTACCACGCGGGAAAGGCTGACCGTGAGGGTCTGGACGCGATCCTGGGCTCCGTAGCCATTGCGGGCATTTGCGACACCGGGCTGATCCTGCAACGCAAGCCGGGCGGGCTGCGCACGCTGGGCGCGATCCAGCGCTACGGCACGGACCTGCCCGAGACCGTGTTGGAGCTGGACCCAGTGACGCGCTGCGTCGTGGCGGGCGGGACCGTCGTGGAACGGGAAACGGTGCAGCTCGAAACGGCCGTGATGAGGGCCATTGCCGACGGGGCGCAGACCGAAAAGGACATCCGCGACGCCGTGGGGGGGAATTCGGGCAAGGTCGGCAAGGCGATCCGCGATTTGTACCGGGCGGGCCGGGTGACGCGGACCGGCGATGGGAAGGCGGGCCATCCATTCGAGTACGCGATCGGGGCAGCGAAAGAAGGGGCTTGACAATGCGCCTAAATTGGAGTATATTTCAATGGAGCATGGACGCCAAGGCGCGTAGGGCGCTCACCGTTATCCGCGAATGCGTGGCCGAGGGTTGCTACCTTGTGCTGCCGCATTTTACGCACCGCATGGAGGAACGGGGGTTTTTCTGGCCGGACGTGCTGGCTGTGATCGACTCCCCGAGCAGCGTCCGCGATGATGGTCGGGACCGATATGGACGGCCCAAGTGGATCGTCGCGGGGAAAACGGCCGACGACCTGGATATCGAGCTGGTCTGTGCGATCGACACGGACGACCGCGGCCGCCTGACGGTGTTCATCACGCTCTATTGAACGGATGACGACGATGAATACGCAACCTGCAACCCAACGGCGACGCGGACGCCCACCGGCCGCCCAGCTCGCCAACCCGGACTTGCCCTACACGATGAAACTGCCCGACGGGCGCACCCTCTACGTCGAGGTTCCCGGGCGCTGGGTAACCAAGGACCGCGACGGCTCGCCCGCGTTCCTGCCCGAGGCGGTGCGGTTCCTTGATCGAGTCCAAGCCCTGGCCCAGCGGTTGGATCGGCCGCCCAGCCCCGGCTTTATCACGTCCCTGCGGGAAGCATTGGGCATGACCCAAGCCGAATTCGGGGAGCGGATCGGCGTGGACAAGATGACGGTATCGCGCTGGGAACGCGGAACGCTGCGGCCGAGCGATGAATCGCTCGCTGCCATAGCCAAGCTGCGCGACCGGGCGACGAAAAGCGGGGTCACAATCCCCGCCTAGGTGGACGAATCATGCGACTGTGCAAAGTCTATTTCAGAGATCGCGACGGCGAGAAGCGGAAAAGCAATCGTTGGTACGTTGAATTCCGCGACCACCGGGACCGGACGCCGCGGGTTCCCGCATTCGAGGACAAGCGGGCGTCACGGGCTTTCGCCGACAAGCTGCAATTGCTGGTATCGGCCCGAATTGCCGGGGCCGGGCTCGACCCGGAGCTGATCCGCTGGCTGGAAACCCTGCCCAAGCGGATTCTCGACCGGTTCGGGGAAATCGGCTTGCTCGACGCGCACCGCGTGGCCTCGACGAAGCCCCTGGGCGAGCACGTGGACGACTACGAGCAAGCCCTGCGCGATTCAGGGGCGACGGCTGTCTACGTGCAAAAGACCGTCAATCGCATTCGCAAGGTGTTGGACAAGACCGGGGCGACGTTCCTGGGCGAGCTGTCCGCAAGCGCCGTGGCGGGCTGCCTCGCGGAGCTGCGCGAGAAGGGAACCGGCGAGGCGTATGCGCAAGCCGAGGGCGATGGCGAGCCCAAGCGCAAGGGGCTGAGCGCGAAATCCTCGAATCACTACCTGGCCGCGGTCCGTGGTTTTTGCCGCTGGCTGGTGAAGGAACGCCGGGCGACGGAAAACCCCCTCGCCCACCTGTCGGGCCTGAATGCGAAGGCCGATCGGCGACACGTGCGCCGGGCGCTGGAAGTTGACGAGCTGCGGAAGCTCCTGGCTGCGGCACGCTCCGGTCCGGTGCGCCACGAGATGGATGGCGAATCGAGGTATTGGCTCTATCGCCTCGCCGCGGAAACCGGCCTGCGGTCCAACGAGCTACGATCCTTGACGCGGGCGAGCTTCGACCTCGACGCGACCCGGCCGACGGTGACCGTCGAGGCTGCGAGTGCCAAGAACCGCAAGGCCGCGACCTTGCCCCTGCGGGCAGAGACCGCCGTGGAGCTGCGGACCTTCCTGGGCAACAAGCTGCCGACGGCTTCGGTGTTCCGCATGCCGCGGCCGGAAAAGATCGTTCTGGCGATGCGCGGCGACCTCAAGGCCTCGGGGATTGCCTATGCCGACGCGACCGGCCGGGTTGCCGACTTTCATTCGCTCCGCGGGACGTTCGCTACGATGCTCCTACGA
>SBAX01000156.1 GCA_005240095.1 Phycisphaera mikurensis | reverse complement strand
GCGCAGTGCCGTCGTACGACGCCTGTGGAACACGGACCTGGCGGTTCGCCTGCGCGGGGGAGGTGAGTACGGGATCGACGCCGCCACGGTCCGCGCCGCGTGGCCAGCTCGTCGAATACCTTGGGCGCGGTTTGATCGTCGTCGCAGCCGCTGCCGAAGCAGGCCGAGTCGCCGATCCACAGCACGCGCCACACGCCTTCGGCCGCATCCTGCTCATACGCCGGTCCCGGTCCGCGAAGGCGCTGAGCGGTCTGCGTGCGCCGCCGCCCGTGATCGTCGCCGGCCACGTTGGCCCGAAGTCGGTAGAAGAGAACGGGATCGCCTGCTTCGTCATACCATCCGGCGTCGTCGAGGGGAGAGAAACGCCGAATATAGAATTCTCCCAGGGCGAAGATCGCGGATGCGCCCGCCGCGCATACCAAGCATGTGTAGAGAATCTTCCGCCGCCGCGAAACAGGTGTGGACACGCTGACCATCGCCGGATACTCGCTCCGAGATGGTTGTTGTACCCTGTGGGGCGGAAAATGACCAAGCTAATCGATGATCATCAGGAAAGCGGGGTCGATTTCCAGTTCCGCCGACTGGCCCAGGAACTCCACGCCGACGTAGACGCGCCACGGTCCTTTGCGGCGGATGACCACACCCTCCAGTCCCACCAGCGACCCGCCGGTCACGCGACATCGCGTGCCTTTGCGCAGGCGGGGATACAAATCGACGGGCTCGTCGCTTTCTACGACGCGATGGATCTGCCGCAGGTCGTGGCGGAGTTGCTCCTGCTTCACGACGGTAAGGACGTTGGCCACTCTTCGGGTGCGTAAGGCGAGAATGCGATCCTCGTCGTCGCCGCACAGGAACACATACCCGGGAAACAGCGGGATGCTCACTCGTCGCACCTTGCCGCCGTACACCCTGCGGTATCGCACCAGGGGGAGGAAGTGCTGGATGCCCAGCTTCTGCAGGTCTTCGGCTACGGCCTTCTCATTGCGGGCGCGAGTGTGCAGGACGTACCACTGACCGATGAAGGCGTCGAGCGGTGAGGGTGTGGTATCGACTTGCGGAGCAGCCGGGCAGGACTCGGCGCTGCCTGCGATACCGGCATTCCCCATGGTGATCGAGGCCGCGTTCTCCCGGCGCAGCGAAGTCGAAGTGCCGATCGGTTCTGATAACCATTCTCTTGCATCGCGACTCATCACTCTCACCGTATCGTCGGCCGCGCGTCGCAATGTTAGTGCTGATAACACAATGCTTCCGCAGGCGCGATGATTGTTGTTATCGCGCTGCTCGAGTTCAATTGCACGTCGCATCCCATAATGTGTGCGCGCGAATTTCTGCTAACAAAACAGTTGCAGTCGGTTCAGCGTTCCGTTAGAATCCTGTAATCTCAGGTGCGCGCACGGGTCGGAGGCGCCGCTGAGATGATGAAGTGTTTCAGAGGGGGAAGCAGCAATGTTTGGGAAAGCAGCAAAACAGATCGTACTACTGGCGATTGTCGCCGCGGTCACACCGGCGGCGAGGGGCAGCATCGGATTCGACGTGGCGGGCCTGGCCGGCACGGGCGTCACGGCGCACGTGGACTTCACTTATGCCTCGACGTCCTCAACCACCGGCACGCTGACCTTCCGAATCGAGAATACGACGACTGTCGGCGGGCGCATCAGCGCCTTCGCCTTCAACATTCCCACGATCGGCGGCACGACGTTCTCCTCCATCGCGGGCATCAGCGCCGGCTCGGGCGTGATCGCCATGGGACCCCTTCCCTCGCAAGTCACCCCGGAGAATCAGCCCGCGACCTTCAATGAGTCCGGCTGGTACGCCCTGTGGGAGAACAACGGCATCAAGACGCCCAATGCCGCGGGGGATTTCGACTTCGGCGTCATGAATGACAACCAGGCCAACAAGTTCATCACCGACGGCGTAGGCAGTGGCCCGCGCATCCTCAACGACAGCGACGGCAACGACCACACGACCTTTACGCTGCAGGTCGCCGGCACCGGGCTGGACACCGGCGATGCCGCGATCGAAGCCGCCTTCCTCGCCGCGTTATCCTCCCAGGATGCAGGCGGCACGGGCTACAACTTCGCGGTTCGTTTCCAGGGTATTCTGCCCAACGACGGTTCCGATCTGGCCACCACCACGACGATCGTGCCCGCCCCCGGCGCCGCCGCCCTTGGGGCGCTCGGCCTGGGTCTGGTCGGATGGCTCAAGCGCCGCCGAGGCTAGCGATCCGAGCCGGGCTGTCCTCAGCCCGGTCCACCCGGCGTGAGGACACGCCGGCTCGGAATAACACCACCCGAAACGGATGGCCTGACGGTACACCAGGCCAACACCAAGACAAGTCTCCCCAGGCCGCTGGATGCCTCGTGTCCGGCGGCTTTTTTCTTACCCGCCCGTGAGTCTCAACCGCGGTTGATCAAACCACCGGCTTCGGCTAACGTCCTCACCGACAGTCGTGCATGGGATCCCGCGAGCGATTCATCCTTCCGGAAAGGTTCTTATATGGGGAAAGCAAAGCTCACGGCGTTTTCTGTAGTGGTGTGCGCTGGGACCGTAATCGTGGCAGCCGAGCCGGGCAGGTCGACCGGCAGCTCGCCCGAGCCGGTGCGTGAGGCTCTCATTCCCCGCGTGACGGCGCCACTTCCGGAACTTCCCGGTGATCCACCGTCCTCTGTTGCCAACCAGCCAAGAGCGTCGTCGCCGGCGGCGGTCATTACTTTCGGCCCATTCACCAGTGTGCAGGTGAACGTGGACGAACTGGGTAACAACATCGTGGGCGATGCCGCCAATGAACCGTCGATCGCCATCAACCCCCTGAATCCCGATCAGATTGCCATCGCCTGGCGGCAGTTCGATTCGATCCTCAGCAACTTCCGCCAGGCGGGGCAGGCCTACAGCACTGACGGGGGACAGACTTGGACGTTCCCCGGTGTCCTGGATCCCGGCCGCTTCCGCAGCGATCCCGTCCTGGCCTTCGACGCCTTCGGGAACTTCTATTATTCCAGCCTCACCTATTCAATCGCCGAACCCGGCGTATTCGAAGTCGATGTGTTTAAGTCCAACGATGGTGGCGCGACGTGGTCGGCGCCGGTTTACGCCTTCGGCGGCGACAAGCAATGGATCGTGGCCGATGATCGACCGGCGGGCCTGGGGGCGGGCCATCTCTACCAGATGTGGACGATGTTCTTCAGTTGCTGCGGGCCCGTCGATTTCAACCGTTCCATCGACGGGGGAGCGTCGTTCCAGTCACCGCTGGCCCTTCCGGAACCGCGGATGGCATGGGGAACCTTGGACACCGATTCCAATGGAGTTCTGTACCTGGGAGGGGCTCAGCGCGGGCACGTCTTCACGCGTTCTCGGAATGCCGGCAATCCGGCAGTGACGCCGACGTTCGACCCGCTCCAGTTCGTCGACCTGGGCGGGTTCACGGGCGGCTTTGGCGGCTTTGGTGGACCCAACCCCGCCGGCCTTCTGGGGCAGGTATGGATTGCGGTCCACCCCACTAAGCTCGGGCACGTATACATGCTCAGCTCGGTGACTCGGCAGTTCGATCCCACCGACGTGATGTTCGCCCGCAGTGTGGACGGAGGGCAGACATGGTCGGCGCCGGTTCGCGTGAATGACGACTCCGAGTTCAACGGCGCCTGGCAGTGGTTCGGGACATTGTCCATCGCACCCAACGGCCGGCTGGACGCGATCTGGAACGACACGCGGAACACCGGCCAGGCAACTCGGTCCGCCCTCTTTCATGCATCCTCAATGGACGAAGGGCAGACCTGGTCGCTCAACCAGCAAGTTGCGCCGGTGTTCAACAGCCACGTCGGCTGGCCCAACCAGGCAAAGATCGGCGACTATTACCACATGATTTCCGACGACGGTGGGGCGAGTCTGGCCTATTCCGCCACCTTCAATGGCGAACAGGACGTGTACTTCGTGCGGATCGGACAAGACTGTAATGAAAACGGTGTAGACGATGACTGCGATACCGTATGCGGTCTTTCGGGGAGCCGTTGCGACGTAAAGGGCTGCGGAACGGCGGCAGACTGCAACGGCAACCATGTCCCCGATGAATGCGAGCCGGATTCCGACTGTGACGGCAACGCGCAGCGGGACATCTGCGCGATCGGCGCCAATCTCTCGCTGGACTGCAACTCCAATCGCATTCTCGACTCGTGCGAGACGGATCAGGACTGCAATGGGAACAAGATTCTCGACGCCTGTGATCTGTTCGCGCGTGGCGATTGCAACCATAACGGGGCGCCCGATGACTGCGACATCGCCGACAAGACCTCCTCCGATACCAACGCTGATGGGATTCCAGATGAATGCCAGGGTTCATGCTGCGGCTGCGGCACGTGCGCACTGGCCGGCGAGGGGGAGTGTTTCTTCATCGGCGGGGTGTTCGAAGGGCTGGGTACGCAGTGCGGCGAGGCCGGCTCGTGCACGCCGCTGCCCCTCTTCGAGAACGACGCCTGCGGCGCGGCCGAGCCGCTGCCCAGCGTGCCTCTGCTGACCGTGGGCTTTGACAATCGCTGCGCGTCCACGGACGGTCCCTCCTTCCTGCCGTGCCCCATCGACACCCAGCCCATGGGGGCGGACCTGTGGTACACCTACATGGCTCCCTGCGACGGCACCCTGCGCGTCAGCACCTGCAACTTCGTGGACTACGACGCGATGATCGCAGTGTATGGATCCGGGACGACCTGTGCATGCCCGACGCCAAACACGATCGCCTTAGCGTGCGGCGACGACAGCTGCGGGTTTGCCGGCGGTCCGGGGTTCGTCGACGTACCCGCCGTGGCCGGCCGCTGCTACACTGTTCGCGTGGGCGGCTGGGACGGCGACACGGGCCGGGGCACGTTGACCATCTCGTGCACGCCGACGGACTTCAACAAGGACGGCGACACGGATCTGGAGGACTTCGCCTTCTTGCAGGACTGCTTCGGCCCCGTCGAGGGGCTGTGCGCCTTGGCCGACTTCAACCACAACGGCGACGTCGATCTTCAGGACTACGCCGTTTTTCACGCGGCGTTCCAGCATTAGGCGACCTCGACTGCAGGCGAGGAACTCGAACTCGACCTGCTGCAATGAAAGGCCGCTGGGCAGCCTGTCAAGGGTTGAATTGCTTTCCTCGCAACCGGCCCGCCACTCGGCGCTCCTGTGGCCATAGCCCTTGTTCGGCTCGGCGGCGTGCCTAGCGTCGTAGAGTACCAGCAGTCTAACAGGTGCGAAGCAACATGGCCCTTCGCCGCCTCGTCGGCCATGAAACTTCGATGGCACTGGATCACGTCTCGCTTGGCTGGTCTAGATGGCGGCGCCCGGCGCGGTATACTGACGGCATGAACGACTCGGAGCCCGCGTCGCCATCATCGTCCGGCTCGCCGACGCCGGAAGAGCTTCGCAAGGCGATGCAGGCCTTCAAGAAACGTCTCAAGCTTTCCCGCCTCGACGACGAATCGAGTTTCACACGGGGTCCGTTGTCGGGCGGCAAGTCCTCCGGCATCGTGGCGATCACGCCCCCAAGTCAATATCCGAAGGCCGTCTGGGACGAGCTGGTCGCACGGGGCCGGCTGAAGTACGCGGGCCAGGGGCTCTATCAGCTTGCCCAGCCAACGAACATGACCCGCGGGTAATCCGCGACGCTTCTCTTATCCGAGTCGTTGGAGCCGGGCAATGGACTTGTCGGATGTTCCCACAGCGACCTTGTGGCCGGCCGGCGTTAGAATCGCCGCGAATGAGCCACGAGGGCAACGAATGGGTCACGATCTACCGTTCAGGTCGTGAAGATGACTGTCGCGATCGGGCGCTCGTACTCCAAGCCATGGGGACGCCCTACCAGGTCCGGTGGGAAGCCAATGAGTTCATCATTGCCGTCGCCGCAACGAACGTGGCGAGCAGCCGGGCCGAACTCGAAGCCTACACGACAGAGAACCGTGATGGGCGGAGCGATCTTCATGGTACTCGTCCGCGTGCGGATGGATGGAATGGCGTCCTGGGTTTTATTGCAGTGTTGGCGGTCATGGCGGTATTCCAGAGACACGATGCATTCGGAGTGGACTGGTTCGCCCACGGAAAGACCCACGCCGGCCTCATCCGGCAAGGAGAGTGGTGGCGGGTAGTAACCGCCCTGACCCTGCACACCGACCTCTTGCATATTCTCTCCAACCTCGTGATCGGCGGCTTGGTGGGACTCTTTGCGGGCCGGTCGTTTGGTTCGGGTTTCGCCTGGTTGTGCATCCTCGTTGGCGGCGGCTTTGGCAATCTGCTCAATGCTTGGCTCCGGCCGGCCGAGCATACCTCTGTCGGCGCTTCTACCGCCGTCTTCGCTGCCCTGGGCCTTCTTTCGGGTCACGCGTGGAGGCAGAGAAGAAGGTTCCATGCCTCGGGAATGGAACGATGGGCGCCGCTGGTCGGCGGTCTTCTGCTGCTGGGCTACCTGGGTGCCGGCGGGGGCCGCACCGACGTGCCCGCTCACGTATTTGGCTTTCTGTCCGGGACCGTGCTCGGCACGGTCTTTGGAAAGACAGGCGCTGCGTGGCAGCAACGGAGTATCCAGATCCTGGCCGGCAGCGCCGCCATGATCATGGTGGTGCTCGCCTGGGCCGTCGCCCTGACGCCGGGCTGACTCGCGCCCAGTTGATGGAACCTTAAGTGCGGAGAGTCGAGCGATCGGGACTGCACCGCGAAGGACTCGAACCTTCGACCCGCTGATTAAGAGTCAGCTGCTCTACCAACTGAGCTAGCGGTGCCCAAAGCCCTGCCATTGAAACACGCCTGGGCCGCCGCGTCAAGTTGGTCAGGATTGTGGCGAGTGCGGGCTGCTAGGCGTGCTCGCAGCGGGCAAGATTGGGTTCTCGTGTTTCCACCGTGTTCTCCGCGGGCGCAAACAGGACCAGCACGCGGAGAGGTTCGGCCACGTTCTCGAAGCGGTGATCCGTTCCCGCCGACACGTACAGCACTGAACCCGGGCCCACCGGCCGCGCTCGCCCGTCAATGCGGAATCCGGCCCGCCCTTCTAGGACCACGTACACTTCGTCTTCCAGGTGCGGCTGTTGTCGATCCACGCCGCCCGCCGGAATCGCATAGAGACCGGCGCTCATCGACTCCCGACGAAGGAACTCGTAGTACGGGCGGTTGCTCAAGGCGTGCGCCCGGGTGAGTTGCTCGATGGAAAACACCGTATCATCGGTCTCGCCGACAACCGCGGTTTTTTCGGCAATGAGCCGTTCCTCACCGGTTGGCTTCACGCTCCCCTTCGCCGTCGATCCGGGACGAGGCCCGCGCCGGCCATACACGGTGATCAGCACTACGGCCGTGACAATGACGATGGTCGCCAGCAGCGTTCGCGCTGTGAGCGCCTCTCCCCCGAATGCGTAACCCAGCAGCACCGCCACCATCGGATTCACGAACGCATAGGTCCCCACGCGTGACGGCGTGGTGACCCGCAAGAGCCATACGTATGCGCTGAACGCAACCAGTGATCCGAATACGGTCAGGTAAAGCAGCGCCAGGACGGAGCGCATCGATACATTGCTGATCGCCAATCGCGAGCCTTCGCCGCTGGCGAGCCCGACTCCCACAAGCAACACACCGCCGCACAACATCTGCATCGCCGTCGCCATCAGGGGGGAGGTTGGAAGCGGCGCATGCCGCGAATAGATCGAGCCGCCCGCCCATGCCAGCGAGGCCATCACAAGCACCATCGCGCCCGCCGGATTGACTCGTTCTCCTCCTAGCAGGCCGTTGCCCGCCAGCAGCAGAAGGACTCCGCCGAATCCCATCGCCACGCCAAGGGCATCAGCGATTCCCGGCCGGGCCCCGTCGCGCCGCAGCCAGCTCATCAGCACCAGCCAGATCGGTACAGTGGTCACGAACAATGCCGCCAGGCCGGAGGGAACGGTTTGCTCCGCCCAGCAGACTCCGCCGTTGCCCATCAGCAGCAACAGGCCACCGATGATCGCCGCCGAACGCCATTGGATGTTCGTCGGTCGCGGTGCCTTTGTAAGTACGACGCCGTAGCGCACCATGGCGTAAAGGACCACCCCCGCCGCCGTGTGCCGAAGCCCCGCCATCAGGAATGGCGGCATGGTCTCCAAGGCGAACCGAATGGCCAGATACGTTGAGCCCCAGATCACGTAGATCGCGCCGAACGCCGCGATCACGGCCAACCGCGAGGGCTCATTCCTTGGCGGACTCATGATGGCCTCCTTCCTTTGGCGACGTCGTGACGAAGATCGACGTTGAGCGTCTCTTTCACCGTATCAAGGACGATGGTTGTTCGGGTCGAACGCACGCTGGGCAGGGCGCTGACCCGGTCGCGAAGCAGCTCCCCGAGCGTCGCCGTGTCGCTGGCGCGTATTTTCACCAGAAAACAGTCCTCCCCCGCGATGTGGTGGACCTCCTGCACCTCGGGCATCTCCGCCAGCTTGGTAGCCGTCTGCGCTTCCCACGCGCAGCCGTCGGTGCGCACCAGCACGAAGGCCAGCAGCCCCTGACCGAGTTCGCGCGGGTTGAGCTGCGCCGCGTAGCCCTTGATCAGCCCCCGCTCTTCGAGCTTGCGAATCCGCTCCAGGACGGCCGAGGGGGCCATCTCCACTTGCCGGGCGATTTCGGCGTTGGATACCCGGCTGTTGGCCTGCAGCATTGCCAGAATTGTCCGGTCCGTGCCGTCGATTGTTCTGTCAACCGGCTCCATAACAGAACATATATCTGACAATCGCCGTATTGTCAATCGATAGTTCTGTATGAATGGGTATTGCGGCCATAATGTAAATCGTGTGATTTCAGCCTATCTTGGCCTCCTCGTATGATCGGGCCGTGGATTTGCCCAAGACCATAGAGTGGCGGGGCGGCTTGGACGGTTGCGTTGCACTGATTGACCAGACCCTGCTTCCGGGGGAGTTGCGAATGATTGAGTGCCGCAGTGTGACCGAGGTCTGGGAGGCCATCCGCCAGTTGCGTGTGCGAGGGGCCCCGGCCATCGGTGTGGCGGCGGCCATGGGCGTCGTTCTCGGCGTGCGCGACGAGACGGAGTCAGACCGCGAGGGCTTCCTGCGGAAGCTTGACGACGTGTGTCATTACCTTGGCACGGCGAGACCCACGGCCGTCAACCTGAGCTGGGCGCTGCAGCGCATGCGCCGCCGCGCGCAGTCCTTGCCATCGGCCCATCCCAGCGAAATCAAGCGGGCTCTGCTCGAGGAGGCCAAGCGCATACGCGACGAGGATGAGGCCATGTGCCGCGCCATCGGCCGGCACGGCGAGGCACTCATTGCGGAGGGGGTCGGCGTGCTGACGCACTGCAATGCGGGCAGTCTGGCCACAGCCTACTACGGCACCGCCCTGGCCCCGCTCTACACGGCCCACGAAAAAGGGCGGCGATTCCGGGTCTATGCGGATGAAACCCGCCCCTTGTTGCAAGGCTCGCGCTTGACAGCGTGGGAATTGCACCGCTCCGGGATCGAAGTGACCGTCTTATGCGACAACACCGCGGGTACTCTGATGAAATCCGGTCAGGTCGATCTCGTGATTGTTGGCGCTGACCGCATCGCGGCCAGTGGCGATACGGCCAACAAGATCGGCACGTATCCGCTGGCCGTCCTGGCGCGGGCTCACGGCATTCCTTTGTACGTGGCCGCCCCGAGCAGCACGTTTGACTTGGCGATCCCGGACGGCTCGCGTATCCCCATCGAGCACCGCAGCCCTGACGAAGTCCGCCGCGGGATGGGAGCCCTCACCGCACCGCCCGATGCACCCTGTTTTTGCCCGGCCTTTGACGTCACCCCCGCTGATCTGATTACCGGCATCATCACCGAACGCGGGATCATTCAGCCGGTGACCACAGAGCGAATTCGCGAGATCGTCGGTCAGCAGGAGTCGCCCGCCTCCGTGGCCGCGCCGGGTTGACACCGCCGCCCCCTCCGGCTAACGTAGGCTCGAAAGCCCTTGCGGGTGTAGCTCAGTGGTAGAGCGTCACGTTGCCAACGTGAATGTCGAGGGTTCAAGTCCCTTCACCCGCTGTGACGTACCAAGCGGCACCGCGTTGTAAGTACCTGTATTCCCAAGCGATTGCGCATCAGGCGTCGGTTCCAGGCACTCCCCGCCCTTCTCGCACCGATCCGCACGGGAAGGCTGTGAAAAGCATTGTGGGCGCTGTCGTTTTTGCTGACGGTCAACCGGCGCGGCATCAGTGCCCGTCATCCGCGCGGCTTGCGCGTCAGGGACCGGCTCGGTCGGCAACCACGGGAGCGCCGTGATTTGCGCGGCGACCGGGAGGACGGACTCGTCGGTGTAGGTGACCGCCGTGAGGCGCGGGTCGGAATGACGCAGATGGGCTTGAGCGATCCTCAGGGGAACGCCGGCGGCGGACAGATGCGACGCCAACGACTTTCGCATCGCGTGGAGATCTAGCCGACCCCGCTCGTTCTTTTCGTCGATACCAGCAAGCGTTAGGTCGGCACGCAGGACCTTCATCGAAGGTGGTCCACCCGCCAAGACCGTGTCAGTCGGGGCGGTGTCCGCAGGCTTGTGTGTTCGAAGGGCATCGGCGGCTTGAGGGTGCAGCACGACCACATCGTCGCGTTTTGATTTCGTGGTTGAACCGCGAAGTTCTAGCCGCGCGGGAATCACGTCCAGGCGAACATCGCCCCACCGCAACGCGCGCAGTTCGGACCTCCTCAGTCCGGTCCACAGGGCCAGCAGATAACCGAGCCGCCGCTCGGAACCCAAGCGCCTTGCGTTTTCGAGCACGGCCTCGCGTACGTTCGCAGCCTGCTCACCGGCCCGCGGGCCGTGCCGAATTGTTTGCAGCTCGACGACTGGTCGGCGTATTGTGGCATCGAGAAGGGCCGCTATTTCATCGCCGGTGAACGCCCTACGGAGACGCTTTTTCTGGATCTTCCCGACGTTTTCCTTGGACAGCACGGCCAACGGATCCGAGGCCAATCGCATGGTTCCGACGCACCAGTGGGTGAAGGATTTCAGGTTTCCGACGTACTCTCCGATGGTCACGCCCGACAGCTTCTTCTCTCGCAACGTGGCGATGTAATCGGCCACGCGATCTGCGTTCACTTCACTGAGCCGGGTTATTCCAAAACACTCAACGAATGCGTCCAGGCGACCCTCGACTTGGGACAGGTACCGGGGGGCGTGCCCGCTTGGCCGTCTGGACTTCAGGTGCTGCAAGAATGCGATGAGATGTTCGGAGACGGGCCGGCGGGATTCCGCTGCGATCCGTTCGCTGGTCACGTCGATGATCCCACGGCGGCGCAATTGAACATCGGCTTCGATGCTTGCTGCGATCCGCTTTGCCGTCGCGTAGTCCGAGGTCCGGCTTGATCGGACTCGCCGGCGCCGGCTGGCGTCGCGAAAGCCGATCAGGTACTTGCCCCGTCCGTTTCGCTTGAAAACCGTTGCCATTTCGCGCACCTCTACCTTCTCGGCTCGCCGCCCGCAAGCTGCGGCCCGCCCACCAACTCCGCCTCCGCTTCGACCGATCGAATTGCGGCAGCCTCGCGGGCATCCGAATCGTCGACGACCGCTTGATCTTCGGGCCGCCCGGCTTCGCTGTCCGGGGTGGCGCTGCCCATTGCCGGGTGGGGTGGGAGGTGATTCTGCACCCCAGACTCCCCGGGCGTCATACCGAAGCCGACCGGGGTGAGGGGTGCAGAATCAGGGGGAGGGCCATCGTCGCTGTCGTGAGCACCCTGGTCGGATCCGTCGAATCCATCCGCTAGAACACCGGACAGGCTTACGGTCCGTTGAAACTCGTCGCTTAACCGCCAAGAGTACCCAGCTTGCACGTTGGCACCGGCGCATGCGCGATCCGCAATCCCCAACAGCCGCAAGTCATCGAGCCAGCTTTTCGCTGTTTCCGTCGCCAGCTCGGCGCGGTCGGCGATTGTTGCTGTCAGTTCGTGACCGGCCCGGATTTCCCAAAGTACTTGAAGCAAACGGCCGCGCATCGAAGGCACGGAGTCGAACGCCACACGGCAGGTGATGCGGTACACCTCCTCATTGACCTGAGCGCTTCCTCGCGCCATTGCAATTCCCATCGCGAGCTTCTTGAGGGCTTTGCCCACCCGCGTCCCAACTTCTGCCGCCGGGATGTATTGCACCACGCCTTGACGGTTCCGTGCGACTTCCGATCTGGAGCGGGATACGAAGTCCGCAAGGTGAATCAGTCTCTCCTCTATCCCGGGAGGGACCGTCGGGGTCGCGGGAGTTTGTGCCAGCACGCCGAGTGCCGCGGCGGAAAGCTCCTGGCGCATCGTCGTTTCACCATTCGCATTCCCGAGGGCGCGGCGGACCTTAGCGACTCGCAATTTGCCGTGCAGATGAAATCTCACGAACCGCTCACCCAGCTGCGCCGAGACGCCCCAGTAGGATTCAATGGCCGGCGTGACCGCCGCCAACAGCCCAAACCTGCTTCGATAGCGCTTCACCTCGCCGGTACCGAACGCCTTGCCCGCCTCACCGTCATAGGCATCGCGTAAGGTCCCGAGGATCTCCCCGCGGGCCTCGTTGGGCATGGTCAGGACAGTCGTGAAGTCCTTCACCACCAGGACCTTCCCGTCAAGCTTGGGGAGGAGTGAAGGATCAGTACCGTTTTCGATTTGAAGACCGCTGATCAGTGCCGCGGGCTTGATACTTGACAACACGAAGACGGCTTCGGAGTCCGACATGGATCGAAGGATCTCCGTCTTGCCGTCACCCGGAGGGCCAACGAGGAACAGCCAGCACGGATCGCCATCAAGCCGGTGGGCCATGACCGTCCCAAGCACTACGTCGAGAAGACCGGGCTCCAGCCCAACAATCCATCTGGCGAAGGTCGGGCGCGCCTCGTCGACTGTGATCGGTGTTACCGGGGGTGATTTTGCACCCCTAACTCCATCACCGTGAAGCTTCGCGTCCATCGCCGCGTACTGCCGGTCCTGTAGTTCGGCCGTCACGGACACTGCCGCGCGCCGCAGCCTGTCCTCGACAGCATCGAAGTCCAGGCAGAAGGAGTCCGACCACCGCCTTGCTTGTCGCGTCCGACTCTGGTCCGAGTCGAGTCTCAGCGAGACAACATCTCGGTCTTCGCCCTCTATGCGGAGCGCTAGGGGCCGCTTGTGTGCAGGTCCTATCCGCCCACCGTCGAAGGCCTCAACGAACACGATATCAAACTCCCTTGACGGCTTGCGGGCGGCGCTCCGATTGGGTCGTTTCCAGCTCTTCGTGAGCTTCAGCGTCTTTTTGGCGCTCACACTACGATCCTCCCTCGCAGCATCGGGGTGCGTGATGCTGCCTCTGCCGGCATCCCGTCATCGGCGCGGGAAACGCTCGATCGCTCTTTGACTTGGGCGCACCGTCTACATCTCGTGCACTGGAGTGCGTGGAAAGTGATCTTGATCGCCTCGCGGGTGACGAATCTGGCGTCCTCGATCGCGCGGTCGGAGGCAGCAGCCTGGATTTCTTGTGCAAGGTCAACGATCGAGTCATCCGGGGACGTTTTCGTGTCCGCCAGAATTCGTTTCAACTCGCCACCGCCTGAAGGGACGTTGAATCGTCGCAATACGCCGATGGCTTCATCGAGGGATGGTACGCGGCCTTGCTCGCCGCAAGATCGCAGGTAGCCGACTGTTACTCCACACAGCCGATCGCGGAAGTCTTCCAACCGAAGCCCGAATGAGTCGGTAGCCCGCGACAACTCGTTTGGATTGTGCCAACCAAGGGCGACGAGACGCCGTTCCACCATGAAGGGGTTGTTTTCGGGAGCCAGTTTGGCAGAATGGTCCGCTGTCAAGGTGTCGTCCTGCGTGGCCCATCGGTTCGTTCCCGGCGGGTCGCGGTCGTTTCGGCTCATGCGCCGTGCTTCTGGCGCGCCACGAGTTTTTTCAAATCCTCGACGTCGAACCGGACGCTTCGTCCAAGGCGCACCCGGGGAAGTTCGTCTTCGGGGATGCCCCAGAGTTTGCGCTCAGAAATGGCCAACACCGCGGCCGCCTCTCGAAGGGAAAGTAGTCGTAGGGTGCTGTCCACCGGTTTATCCCGCATCGTTTCCATGAGCTACCTCCACAGTGAAGATTCCGCCGCAACGCGCGGCGTACAACTACAGTATGCAGCAAAGGCGCTGGCTGAGAGTGCAAACAACGTGCAAACAGGGTGCAAATAGCGTGCGATTAGCGCGCGCCGCGCTGATCCAGGAAAGCGAGAAGCTGTGTCCCGGCAGAAGCGATAGTCACGCCCATGCGCTCGCCCTTCGGGTGATGCACCAAACCTTGGCGTTTAAGCTTTGGAATACGGTCTCGGTTGGTTCTATCTGAGGACTTGCCTTTGGTAGCGACTTTGAGCTCGGCGTAATGAAACAGACAACGCGGCTCGGCAGCTAGCACGCGAAGGATCGCAATACTCTCTGCGTCCAGAGCCTCCGTTGTGCCGGAATTCACCGGTTGTTGCCGCGACTTTGTTTCGTCGCCCGGCGGTCCGACCGCCGCTTCGTGACCGCGCGGTTCACCCAGGCCGATTTCTCGCGCTTCATCGGGACACTCGCCCCACAGCTTTTCCAGCACGTCCTTCCGAAAACCTGGCGTGTCGAGTTCGTCGGCGGCACGCATCAGTTCCCGGTCGGGTTGGCCTTTGTCGTCGAGCAACCAGTTGCAGTATCCAGCAAACCAGAAGTCGGCATCCTCTTCGCTTCTCG
>SBAX01000105.1 GCA_005240095.1 Phycisphaera mikurensis | reverse complement strand
TTCGTGGATGACTTGGACCGCGCTGACCAGCCCGCGGTCCTTGTCCGAAAGGACCAGCAGGTGGGGGAAGTCGGCCTGGGTGGCCGCGGAGGTAGCCTGGTCGTCCAGCGAAACCGCGATGACGCGAGCCTGCCGCTTGTCGAATTCCTGGTGCGCCTTTTCGAGCTGACCCAGCTCGGCCATGCAGATCCCTCACCACCGTCCGCGGTTGAAGACCAGCACGTTGAACTTGCCGCTCTGTAACTCCTTCTCGGTGAAGGGAGTGCCGTCGGCCTTGACGGTGCGGAAGGCCGGCATTTTCTGTCCGACGCGCGCCGGCCCTTCGTAACTGGGAAGTTTGGACATCGACACCACGAAGTACGAATCCAGCCCCGCAAAGGCGGCGACCAGCACCAGGGCGATCAGCCGAGTGATGCTGCGCCGCCGAGCCACAGCGCCCAGCAGCAGAAGCACCCCAAGGGCCGCCAGCGCCGGCTGGTACCATGGCACGGTGAACATGCCCATTTGGAACTGCACAACGTAGAGCGGGATACCCAGCAGGCCGACAACGATGCCTGCCCAAAGCAAGCCTCGGCCTCGCGAGCGATCGATAGCGGTTGTAGTCGTCGAAACATCAGTCATGTCTTGCTCTCCTGCGCGTGGTCTTCGTTGCGATCTCGCCGACTTCTTATGTCTTGCCGGCCATTGTGCTCACTTCACCGGATAGGCTCATAGACGCTTTAGCTGCGCTCAGCGTAACCTTGACCCTCCGTAAATGGAAGCACGATTCGTCCGCCCTCCGGGCGGGGAATCTCTTGAGGCCTGCCACCAGGGACTGAAGTCCCTGCGCAACAATCGTGCGCCCTCCAGGCGGGACCTTGTTGGGGGTGCCTATCCAGGGGCGAAGAGCGCCTAGCAAACGACGGAATGGGTCGTGGCATTGGAGCGTCCGCGCGGGCCTAGCCCAACGGCTCGCCTTGAATCAGGTGGGGAATACGGGGGTCGGCTTGCCGGCATCATCGACGGCCACGAAGGTGACCTCCGCTTCGGTGACCTTGACCATCTGGTCCGGGTCGAGGCGGCGGCGGGCGCAGACGCGGACGTGGATGGTGAGAGAGGTTCGCCCGACGCGCGTGGCGTCCGCATGGAGACTGAGGACGTCTCCGACGAAGACGGGCTGGTGGAATTCGACCTCGCGGATAGCGACGGTGACGTAGCGGGCGTGGGCCTGTCGGACGGCCTCCACATAGGCGGCCTGGTCGATGAGGGAGAGAATGACGCCGCCGAAGATAGTGCCTTCGGCGTTGGTGTCGCGGGGCATCATCACCACGCGGATGGCCGGCTCGCTGCTGGGCGGTTTGAGTTTCTGGGTCATGGAGTCCTCGTTCGTTTTCGACGGTGCACCCTATACCGCATGGGCGGTCGCACCGCCAGCCGCACGGGCAAGCAGAGCTTGTCCGTGCCACCCCCTCACGCAAAGACGAGGATCAACCATGCTATTACGGTGATGAGCAGGCCCTGCGCGAACCAAAAGCGGCGGGGGAAGCGAAAGCGATATAGACGAACCAAATGGCGGACGTAGGCCCACTGGGCACCGAGGCCGAGTTTGCTCTTGCCGGCGTGGCGAGCGGTGAAGGCGATGGGGACCTCGGCGGCGCTCTGACAGCGGGCCTTGACGAAGATCTCCAGGGCGATCTTGTAGCCGATGGGATCCACGTAGGGGGCGGCGCGCTCCCAGGTCTGGCGGGTCAGGCCGAAGAACCCGGACATGGGATCGCTCAAGCGGGCCACGGGTCGGGCGAGCCATGTGGCGAATCGGCTGGCGAACCGGCGGTACCAGGGCCAGTCATCGGCCACCGAGCCCGCGCCCGCGTAACGCGTGGCCATCACGAATTCACAGCCCTCCTCCGAGAGTCGGCCGGCCACCTCGGGGATCAGCTCCGGGGGGTGCTGCAAGTCGGCATCGAGAACCACAAGGCGCTGGCCACGCGCCTCGTTGAGGCCGGCGACGACGGCACCGGCCAGACCGCGCTCGCCGCGGCGAATCATGAGTCGGACAGGGAATGCGGCGCGCAAACCCTCCACAATCTGCTCGGTTCCGTCGCGGGAGTCGTCATCGACGATAATGAGCTCGGACGATGCGGCCGCGGGCCCAAGGGCGGCGAAGATACGCCGTAGCAGAGGCTCGATGTTGGGCGCCTCCCGGAAGGTCGGCACGACGATGGAGATCCCGTCTTCGAGTCGTGACATGGCCTCATGCTAGCCACGCTGCCCCACGATTGACAGACCTATAATCGAGTTGTATAGCATTTGCCGAGGCCACAAATGGCGTCGTTGGACCTCCTGGCCCGGTGAGGTTTATTTGGCGCTGTGGCCGCTGCGGCCGTGCCACCGGCGACACATGGACGCGTATAAGATTCTGCTGGTCGGCGAGATTGCGTCGCGCCCCCCTGTCTACGGCATGAGGTATTTTCGGGTGCTATACGGATTCACCGCGGGACTAACAGTACAGCGCAAGGTGGGCTCAAGAATTTGAAGATCGACGAACGATAACTCCTGCCGGATCAAGGGTTTCCGGTTTCTGGCAGGAGTAAGGAC
>SBAX01000444.1 GCA_005240095.1 Phycisphaera mikurensis | reverse complement strand
CCCGGCTGGATCAGATGATGGCGGCGTGAATCCCATGGCCGGAAGTCTTACACAAAAACGGCTGAATCGATTCCACTTGAACCCCGAGCCAAGACAATCATGCTCTTGAAGCCACCCAAAATCGCTTTCCTGTCCGTATCGAATATCCATTTGTTCTGCCTGCTTACCCAAACTTTTTGAAGGTTGAGTGCGGGCTACACCTTTGATTCACTTGTAAGTGTTCGAAGCTTAACCAAGACGACATCATAGTCTGGTTTTGGATCGGCTCTCACGCGGACTATAAGCGGCTGTTGGCGTCGCTCCGATGACCCGCGACCGACTCTCTACCGCCGGTTGTTGGTGATGGCCGGGCGGCGGAGTTTGATCTTCATGTCGCGGCGGGGCACCTTTCCGCCGTTTTCCAGGACTTTCGTGGCCTTCTTGATATCGGGTACCTTGAGGACCACGGTGGTTTTGCCACCGGGGGCCCCGGCGGTGCAGTACATGTAGCCGATGTTGATGTGCGCCCCCGCCAGGCGCTCACATAGATCGGCGGCGGCGCCGGGGCGGTTGGGGAGGTCCACCGCGAGCACGTCCGTCTCGCTGACCGGAATGTTGAGCCGGGAGAACACCGGACGAGCGGCCACGGGATTCTCCACCACCAGCCGCAGCACCCCGTGCTCCGTCGAGTCCATCATGGCGATGTTGGTGATGTTGACTTTCGCCCGGGCCAGCTCGCGGAAAATCTGCGATAAGACGCCCGGCTTGTTGACGAGAAAGATCGAGAACTGAATCTGACGTTCCATCTAACGCTCCAAGTGCAGGATTCTGGTTAACATGGCGCCCGCTACGAGAGGCTTGACGATTCACGGCATCGCCCGGGTTGTTGATTGACCCCGCCTTCAGCCGCGCGTCAGTATACTGCCTTGCGGCCGGTCTGTCAGCCCGACTTCCCGCGACAATAGCCAGGGCGTCCAGCCGGTCGCCACCGTAGAAAGCCCAGGGTGGCGATAAGAACCCCCATGATCGCCGCCAGACCCGGCCCGCAACCGCCCGTAACCCGAGGGCCGGTGTTGCGGTCGGGGCAGGCATCCGGCGCAGGGTCGCTATTATCGCCGACTCCGTTGCCGTTGCAGTCGCGGGTCTCATTGGGATCGAGCGGAAAGGCATCCTCCGTGTCGGGGACGCCGTCGTTGTCGTCATCTTCGTCAGCGTTGTTGCCGGTCCCATCGCCATCGGTATCGAAGGCCTCATCGGGGTCCAGCGGGAATTCGTCGTCTACGTCGTCTACGCCGTCACCGTCATCATCGTCATCGGCGTTGTCTCCCACGCCGTCGTCATCGGTATCGACCGACTCATTGGGATCGAAGGGGAACGCATCAATGGAATCGGGCACGCCGTCGCGATCGCTGTCGGGGCCGGTGCCGCCCTCGACGGTCAGGCGCAGCGTGCCGCCGCTGACGTTGCGTTCGTCGAGGGTGAACTCGATGGGCTCATCGAAGCCGGCGCGAATGAGCAGGCCCTCGTCGACGCGGTCCGCGCCGGCGTTGCGCAGGTCGACGGTGCCGGAGCTGTTGACCGTCACCTCCAGCGTGGCCACCAGCAGCGGCGTCTGATCGAGATCGATGATCGAGTTGCCGATGCGCTCATCGCCCAGGTAGGCCAGGCGCGGCCGGGGAAGTACTTCCGAACGGGAATAGGTCACCGGGTCCACGCCAGCGGGCAGGATCCATTGAAAGTTCGCCAGCACCAGCCCGACGGTGGTTCCCTCGAAATCCAGTTGCACGTCGCGGATGTTGAGCAGGGGGTCGTCCTCTTCGTCGACGGAAAGGAGGACGTCCACCGACACCGTGCTTCGCGCCGGGACTTCCCCCTCGATCAGCTCGCCCTCCGCATCCCGCGCTTCCAGCGTGATCACCACGTTGGCGGGCGCCGGAATCACGCCTGCGAGCAGGCAGAAGGCAACAGTCAGTACGTACGGGGAGTGAGGAAGGTAGCGATTGGTCATGGACTCTCGGCGTTGTCGAAAATTCACGTTCCCGGCGGCAACAAGGCCCGTAATGCAGCTACAATCCGTTCGGCAGCCTCGATCGCGTCGGCAGCCTTTTGCGGTGTCCAGATAACTTCAGCTTCGTAGTCGGCCTGATACCGCGCCAGCGCAAGTCGATCGTATGCCTTTCCAAGGTCTTTCGAGAGACGCCCAGGGTGAACCAGATGTTTGTGCACTGCGGCTTGTAGACCGGCGTGTTTGACAAACTTGCGGCCTTCGCCAATGAGCACGGCGCTGGCTGCATAGAAGCAGGCGTAGTAAGCTCTGTTTACCGCCGCCGCAGGACTGGCGCTCAACACCTGCCGCGCCGCTTGGAGTGCCTCGTCCGTCTTCTGCATGAGAAGGTGGACCGCTGTCCGTTTGGCCTCATCCGTCGTCACGCTGCGACTCCGTCTCGCTCGACTTCGTCTCGAATGGGCATGACTTGATAGATGCCACGATACCAGTCGTCCTCGGCGACGGACATCAAACCGAAGACGATGTCGTATTCAAGCTCAAGTGGGAACAGCAAGTCTACGGCGCGGCCACGATCTTCCCAGGTAAGCGGTTGTGCAGTCAGCAGGAGCAGGTCGATATCCGAATCCTCGCGGTCATCGCCGCGGGCTTTGGAGCCAAACAGGATGATCTGCTTGATGGGAAGGTGTTCGCGCAATACCGCCGCCGCGGCCTTGATAGCCGATCGTTCGTTGGGCCGCAGATTGATCTCGTCGATTTCTTTCATGCGCCTTGCCGTCACAGGTTCTTGAGCCGCTGTTCCTTGTCGTAGGTCTGCAATGCTTCGACGAGTTCGTCGAGGTCGCCCTGCATGATGCGGTCCAGGCTGTAGAGATCAAGGTTGATGCGGTGGTCGGTGAGGCGGTTCTGGGGGAAGTTGTAGGTGCGGATGCGCTGGGAGCGGTCGCCGCTGCCGATCATGGTGCGGCGGGCGGAGTCGCGCTGGGCGGTGGCCTGCTGCTGCTGGGCTTCGAAGAGCCGGGCGAGCATGATGCGGCGGGCCTTGGCCCGGTTCTTGTGCTGGCTCTTTTCATCGCGCATGGATACGGCGATGCCGGTGGCCTTGTGGACCAGGCGGATGGCGGAGGAGACTTTGTTGACGTTCTGCCCGCCGGGTCCGCCGGCGCGGGAGACGAATTCCTCGACGTCGGTTTCCCAATTGACCTCGATGTTGATTTCCTCGGGCTCGGGCAGCACGGCCACGGTGGCCGCGGAGGTGTGCACCCGGCCCTGGGTCTCGGTTTCCGGAACCCGCTGCACGCGGTGGCCGCCCCCCTCATAGCCCAGCAGGCGATAGGCATCCGGCCCGCGCACGTTGAGCACCACTTCCTTCAGCCCGCCCAAGTCCGAGCCGCTCTGATCCATGACCTCCACCGTCAGGCCCCGTCGCTGGCAGAAACGCAGATACATTTCGTACAGGTCGCGGGCGAAGAGGGCGGCCTCGTCGCCGCCGGTGCCGGCGCGGATTTCGAGCATCACCGAGGTGATGGCCGAATCCTCGTCGGTGACCATCGCGGCCTTGAGCGACTCGAGCAGCTCATCGTGCTTGACCTGCAGGCCTTCGATCTCGGCCTCGGCCAGCTCCCGCATTTCGGCATCCTGCGTGCGGTCGTCGACCATGTGCCGGGCGTCCTCCAGCTCGCCGCGGACCTTGCGGAACTGGCGGTAGGGGTCCACCAGCCGCCGCAGGCGCCCGAGTTCCTTGTTGATGGACACCATCTTCGCGCCGCTCGAGGCCACCGCCGGATCGGCGAGTTGCTCATGGAGCGCGTCGTACCGGTCGCTGAGCTCCTGGAGCTTGGCGATCAGCCGCTCGTTGACATCTTGTTGAACGTCTTGAACCATTTTGTTTGCGAGCCGCGGGCCTGGGTTGTTCTGTAGCGTCGCCCCTTGTGGGCGGCGCTGGGAGTCAAGCGCCTTAGGACAAGCCCCGACGCTACACCCGGTCGAAAGATGCTCTACGCCGCTCTTTCAGAGCTATGCGCTTTACTCGCCCGACGTTTCCCAGGGCGGTGCCCTGGGCTGTTCTATCTGGCCCCATCGGGGCTCTGGCCTCGCCCGCCCTCATCTTCATCGACGCCGCTATCATGGGACCATAAAAGAACCACGCGCAGGACCGAAGTCGATCTTGCGCGTGGCGATTCTTCCGTAAGCGAAGCTAGCCGCGGGCGGCGGGCTTGGCCGCCTTCTTGCCGGGCTTGGCGAAGTAGTCGCTGCCGAACTTCTTGGTGAAGCGGTCTACGCGGCCAAGGGTATCGATGAACTTGCCCGTGCCGCCCCTGAAGTAAGGGTGGCAGGCCGAGCAGATCTCGATTTTCATCTCCGGCACGGTACTACGGGTTTCCCAGGTCTCCCCGCAGCCGCAGCGGACCACGCACTTGACGTATTTGGGGTGGATTTCCTTTTTCATCGCTCTCTTCCGTTCGCGGCCGGGCTCATCCCAGCCGAGCCCCTCATTATACGCCGGCCGTAATCCGCCGCAAGAAGGCGGCCGCAGCCGTCCCCCTTGCGGTGCGTGGGCAGTTCCGGCGGCTGGTTGGAAGGCCCCAAAGCGGCCTCGTCTTTCAGCCCGGGGTGTGCCCGATGCCAGTCGGGACTACCCGGGGTATCCGGGTGCGCCGGGCGCAACCCTGTCAGGGTTGTCGCGATTTCACGCCTGGAATCCCAGGGTAGTCCGCCTGAGGCGGACAACCCTGGGCTGAAGGTCAGAACGCCTTTGGCGTATGGAAGTCCCGGCGCGACGCCGCATCCAGATCGGCTGCTGCGGGAATCCATTCCAGCAGGTGCGAAGGGATTCGCATTGCAGAGGGACCGAGATGGGAATCTCGGTCCAGCCCTGCCTGCCGATGAACCTGACGCACGCCAACTGCGTCGCTCTAAATTAGTCGCCCGTGAAGGCATTCTCGAACAGCGCGACGTCCATCAGATCAACGTCGCGGTCGGAGTCCATGTCGAAGAGATACCAGAACCGCACCGTCGGCTCGACCGTCGGCCCGCCGCCGCCCTCCGAGTCGATCATGCTCCACAACACCGTGTAGTCCGTCGCGTCAATCCTGCCGTCGCCGTCATAATCCGCCTTCGACCCTCGGATAGCCGCGCTGTGCCGCGCGCCAGCGGCGATGGCGATGAAATCGGCATTGGGCGCCGGCACGTTCGTCTGACCATAGTGGTTGCGACCCCACGCGGCGACGGTGCCGTCGGCCTTCAGTCCCAGGCTGTGAGCGCCGCCTGCAGCGATGCCGACGAAGTCGGCATTGGGCAGGGGGACGCTGCACTGACCATAGTCGTAGGTTGGCGAGCGGCACCCCCACGCCACAACGGAACCATCGGACTTGAGACCCAAGCTGTGAAACAAGCCTGCGGCGATGCCGATGAAGTCGGCATTGGGCGTCGGGACGTCCGTCTGCCCATCGGCGTTGTATCCCCATGCCACGATCGAGCCATTGGACTTCAAGCCCAGGCTGTGATTTCCGCCAGCGGCGACGCCGACGAACTCGGCATTGGGCGCCGGCACGTTCGTCTGATTATAGTAGCTGCCTCCCCACGCCACGATGAACCCGTCGGACTTGAGGCCCAGACTGTGATCCCTGCCCGCAGTGACGGCCACGAAGCCGCTGTTCGGTACCGGGACACCGGTCTGACCAACGCTGTTGTCCCCCCAACCCACGATGGAGCCGTTGGCCTCAAGACCGAAACTGTGGGATCCGCCTGCGGCGATGGCGACGAAATCGCGGTTCGGCGCGGGAACGGTCGACTCCCCGAAGTAGTTCGATCCCCATGCCACGATAGAGGCGTCGCTCTTGAGGCCCAAGCCATGGTCCGCGCTCGCCGCGAGTTGCGTGATCGGTCGTCCAGTGTAAATCTGGAAAGCTGGACTGCCCCACCCAATGACCGAGCCAGCCGGCGGCTCGGCGAGTGCCATCCTCTGGAAAGCCAGCAGCACGGAAGCTGCGACAGTTGCCCGTCGAATCAGCGGCATTCGGGTGTCCTTCTTCCAAGACGCCGGGCTCGTTCGTGGCACATGTGCACGCATCGCGACGTTCATCGAGCCAATCGTTGCAAGTAGACAGGCCGTCATCCTACCGCGCCGGCGGGCGGGATTTCAATCAGCGAGGGCTTATTATGATTAGCTGCTTAAACCGGGCGGTTTGTCGGACGGGGCGCGAAAATGCGGTGTAAAGCCCCTTGAAACGGCTGAGACCAGGAGAGAGAACGAGGGGACCGCATGACCAGGCGTAAAACGCCTGGCCTACTACCGCCTACGGCGGAAAGCCCCGTGAACGGGGCTCAAGAAGCCCCAAGGCGGTTAATCAACGCCGACTGCGAGCACACGTCAAGAGGGACTTCGCTACACGAATGGCTCGCCCATGGCGATGGACACATCCGTACGTCCCTCCCAAAAGGGCGCACTGGACCCAATCCCAGTCGAAGAGGCACGGGATCGTTCGAGTGGGCGAACTTAGCGCGCCCTGTCAGGGCTCGATGGATATTCGCCTCAAGAGACCCAGGGCGTTGCCCTGGGCTTGAATAGGACGGCCCTTCAGGCCTTGCGCGAAAAACCCCTTCGTCGCTCCGTCGCTTCGTCGCTCCTCATCTTGCGTGTTTCCCTTCGTCGCTTCGTGGCTACGTCGCTCCGTCGCTCGTCACCTCCGCCGCCACCAGCAGAGCGACAGCAGGGCCCAGAGGAGGTCGGCGTGGTCGGTGCGGCGGGTGGCGTGGGCGGCGTAGATGGACTGAATGGCAGAGTAGGAGAGCAGGCCGAGGGATTCGACCGTCGAGCGATCGACCACGTCGTGGAACGTTTCTCGAAGCGGGCCGCGGAGGAGTTCGCCGATGGGGACTTCGAAGCCCTGTTTGCTGCGGTCGAGGATGGCGTCGGGGATGCGGCCGCGGTAGGCGTCCACGAGAATCCGCTTGCCAAGGCCGCGCTCGATCTTCCAGCTTGCGGGCATGGCCAGGGCGGCCTCCACTACGCGATAGTCGAGGAACGGCACGCGGACCTCCAGCGAGTGCATCATGCTGGCCAGGTCCACCTTCTGCAGCATGTCCGCCGGAAGCTGGTATTGAAGATCGAACGCGAAGATGGCGCTCAGCGGGTCGCCGCCGTTCACCCCTCTGCCTCCAAGGGAGAGGGGCAGGGGGTGAGGGTTCGCCGCTGTCTGCTGCGCGACCAGCAACGCCGCCAGCTCGCATTCCCGCGCAAGGGCGACGTTCCGCAGTGCCGGCTCCGCCTCCGGGGCAAGGATGCGCGACCAGGCCACGTGCCGTGACAAGGCCGCGCCGGTCGCGTCGCCCAGCCCGACCCCCCTTGGTCCCCCCTTGTGAAGGGGGGAGGCTGTTTGCCTCAGGAGCTTGCGGAATTGGCGCACACGATTGCCGACCCGCGACGATCGCGACGAGGCCAGTAGGGCCAGCATCGGCTCGACCAGGGCGCGGCGCAGAAACCGCGGAATGCGCTGGTATGTCGCCAGCGTGTTGTGGCCGAGGTATCGCCAGTAGCCGCCGAACAGTTCGTCGCCGCCGTCGCCGCTGAGGGCCACGGTCACGAACTGTCGCGCGAACTGCGAGAGCAGCGTCGTGGGAACGATCGAGCTGTCGCCCACCGGCTCGCCGAGATGATCGAGAATCTTGGGGATGGCCTGCAACACGTCGCTCTGGGTGAGCACGAGTTCATGATGCCTCGTGCCGAAAGCCTCGGCCGCCAGGCGTGCGTAGCCGGTCTCGTCATAGGCACGGCGAACGCCGCGCCCCAGAGCGGGCCCATCGGCGTAACCTACGGAAAACGTCTCTACCGGCCTGCCGATCGTCTCGGACAGCTCATGCACGATGATGGAGGAATCCAAGCCGCCGGAAAGGAATGCCCCGATGGGAACGTCGGAGACGCGCCGGGCCACAACGGCATCGGCCAGCATGCGGTGAAGCGAGTCCCGGGCTTCGTTGTAGTCGGGAGATGGCGATTTGAAATCTGAGATTTCAGATTTCAGATTTGAGATTTGAGATTTGAAATCCGGCACCGCGTAGAACCGCACCGGCTCGCGAGCGCCTTTCGCATCAAACTCCAGGTAATGGCCCGGCGGAAGGCGGCGGGCGCTTTCGTAGATCGTCGCCGGATGGGCGATGTAGCCGAACATCAGGTGCTGGATCAGGGCCGGCTCGTGCAGTTGTCGGTCCCAGTTTCCCAGTTGCGTCAGGGCCCGCAGCTCGCTGGCGAAATACAGCCGGCCGCCGTCGAGCGCATACATCAGCGGCTTGACCCCGAAGCGATCCCGAGAGAGGAACCCGGTGCGCCTCTGTGAATCGTAGAAGCACAGCGCCCACATGCCGTTGAAGCGGTTGAAGGCTTCGATGCCCCATTGGGCGCACGCCGCCAGCACGACCTCCGTGTCCCCGTCACTGACAAAGGTCTCTCCCAGCGCGGCCAGCTCGGCGCGGATCTCTCGGAAGTTGTAGACTTCGCCGTTGTAGACGAGATGGAATCGCTCGTGTCGGTGCAGCGGCTGATCGGCTTTGGCCGACGGGTCGAGCACCTTCAGCCGCGTGGCCCCGAGGGCAACTCGCCGATCCGCGCTCAGCCACGTCCCGCAGTGGTCCGGCCCCCGGTGCCGCAAGGCCGCGCAGGCCTTTTCCAAAGCGTCGTCGGTGAGCCCTGCCGCGCCGAATTCGACGATCCCGCAAATGCCGCACATGTAAGCCCAATACGCTACTGCGCCGGCAAACGTTCACAAATCGACAGGAGTTTGCGGATTCAGGGCTCCTCCCGGTCGCGAAGCCGGAATTGCGCGATCAGCTCATGACTGGCGCAAAACAGCCTGGCGAGCGGGTGTCGATCGTCTTCAAGTTCACGGTCTTCAACGTCGGCGGTCAGCACGCCGTTGGGAGTGAGTGCATAGAAACGCACGCGGCCGGGCCAGGGCTTCGGATAGTGCGTCGTGGGCTTCAATGACGCGACACATTCTCGAGCCGTCCGAACCAACGCGAGCGCAGCAAGGCGAATGGGCTCGTGGGTTATGCCCCCGATAATGGCTGGGCCCTCGCTGAAGTACAAGCTGGCATTCCCATCGACGAGCGCCACCAGAGTGAAGCCGCCGCCCCCGAGCCACGCTTCCTCCATCAGCACGCCCCAGACCGCCTCGTTCTCGTCGATTCCGAACCTGGTTGGAGAGCCCTCAAGGAGCTTCCAGCGAAAATGTGCCTGTGCATCTATCATTCGGCCCTGGTGCGCCGCCGGGACGCCTGGTTGCGTCGTGAAACCGCAAGGTCCACAGCCTCCACTGCCTCGTTGTTCAAAGGGTTGCCGCGAATGCTTTTCAGCCATGCATCCACATCAATCGGGGGCTTGACGAGGCGCTTGATCGCTTGGCTGAAGGATTCGCCCTTCGCCTTGGCCTGCTTCAGGCGGGAATACGCCTCCAGGTCGAACCTGATCGCCTTGGTTGCCATCCAATGCCGTCCTACATGTCCGGCCCGGTGGCGGGCTGGAAGGGGGAAGTTTCCAGCGTGCCATCGGCGCGCTGCTGGAGTTGCTGGATCTTGAGTTCGGCCTTGGAGAGGATTTCCCGGCACTGGCGCACCAAGGCCATGCCCTCTTCGTACTTGGCGATGGATTCCTCCAGCCCGATCTGGCCGCGCTCGATCTGCTCGGCGATCGTCTCGAGCTGCTTGAGGGCCTGTTCAAAGGTGAGCTTGTTCTCAGCCATGTGACCTCACGCCTCTCCCTCCGAGGGAGAGCGGACGGGGGTGAAGGTCAGCGCCACCTGCGGTCTCATCACGTCGTGCGGTCTCGAGTTACGAGCAATTCGACCCTCACCCTACCCTCTCCCTGCCAGGGAGAGGGGCTACTCAAACAGCGCCTTCTGCTTGATGTTCCTGGCCTCGGATTCGAATTCTCCATCGGAAAGCTGCGTAAGCAAGCGCTCCCCGTCGGCTACTTCTTTGAGCGAGCGAAGAATCTTTCGTCCCTTCTTGAGCCGGGTGATCGAGAAGCCTCGGGCCAGGACGCTCTCATGGCTGACCGCTCCGAGCAACTGCTCCTGGGAGCGAATCCGCTCGGCGAGGAGCTTGAGCCGGTTCCGCATGCCCGAGGCCAGTCGCTCATCCAGTTGCCCGATTCGATCCCCCAGGCGCGGCAGCCGATGGGCGGGCGAGGCCAGGGCCAGCCTGCGGGAGAGTCCCATGGCCGCGGTCTGCCCGGCAGAAAGGCGGCGGTGCATGGCGAGCCGTAGGGTGTGTTCCGCATCCCGAAGCCTTGCCCCCGTCCGGAGCAGGTAGGCGTGCGGAGCGATACGCTGGACGACCGCTTCCGCGCCGTCGATCCGCCGCCGGAGGGACGCCAGGCGGGCGCTAAGGGAGCGCCAGGCCCGCCCCGCCAGCTCATCGAGTACCTGCTCGCGGCGACGAATAAGCACTTCGGGCTCGCGAAACGGCTCGCGCTGGAGCACGGCGCGGAACCGCGTCTCGGCGAGTTCCGACTTGCCACGAACACAGCGTCCCAGACGAAGAGCCAGCGAGGCCACGTAATCGAGCAGCTCGTGGAGGACAGGAGTGATGAGTTCGGCGGCGGCGGTGGGAGTCGCGGCGCGAACATCTGCGACCAAGTCGGCGATGGTTACATCCACCTCGTGCCCCACGGCGCTGACCACGGGGATGGTGCTGGCAAAGATGGCCTGGGCGACGATCTCTTCATTGAACGCCCACAGATCTTCGAGCGAGCCGCCGCCGCGTCCCACGATGATCAGGTCAATGCCGCCGAGTCGCGCCGCGTTCGCGTTGAGCACGGTGATGGCCGCGGCGATCTCCGCTGCAGCGCCGGGGCCTTGGACGCGAACGGGATATACCAGCGGCGTAAGGCAGGGGAACCGCCGCTCGATGGTGCGGAGGATGTCCCGAATCGCCGCCCCGGTCGGACTGGTGATGATGGCGATGCGCTGCGGGAAGCGGGGCAGCTTGCGCTTCCGCGCCGCCTCAAAAAACCCTTGTTTTTTCAGCTTTTCGCAGAGCTGGCGAAAGGCCAGCTCCAGGGCGCCAACGCCTCGCGGCTCGAGATTGCGAACGTAGAGCTGATAGCGTCCGGCACGCTCGAACACTTCCACCTGGCCCGTGGCGATCACTTCAAGCCCATCCTGCGGCGTGAAGCGCAGCCTCGCTGCGTCGCTGCGCCACATGACGCACGAAAGTTCGCTGGCCGCGTCCTTGAGCGTCAGATACAGATGTCCGCTATTGTGGCGCTTGAGGTTGCTGATCTCGCCGACGACGTAGACGGTGCCGGGCAGGGCACCGGCGATGGCTTGCTTGATCCGTGCGGTCAGTTGCGAAACGGTCAGCGCAGGGCGCTGATGGGGTGTGAACAGAGTCGGCTGCGCATCGGGACGCGGGCTCATTGGCGCAGTCCATAACATGAAACGGCCGGGCGGAAAACTCTCTATCGCTATATGGAGTTGTGCGTCCCGGGTGCCGCGCGCGTGTCACCTCACGGTCACTCACGCGCTGCGCAAAGGCTGCACTTCAGGTGACAAAGCTGATAGGTTCGTCTGAATTCGTCAGCGGCGGAGCCTTGCCGGGGGGCTGGGAAAGAGGCCGCGGCCCAGTCACAGGATCGCCTCCTAACGAAGATTTCATACAGGAAAAACCCAGCGCCGCAGGGTCAAAAAGGCCGCTTTTTCCGTCCCGTCTGAAATCCTTCGCCTGCTGATGATACATTCGGCAGTCCTGTAACCACCCCTGGTTACAACGTAGAAAAACTTGTTGACGTAGGCTGGGCGTTACTGGTAATATCGGCCCCATCGAAGACAGCGTTCGGGTTCGGTCGTCAAGTCCTCGTCGCTGGCTCGCCTCTTACGGTCGCGAAACAATCTTGTTCGAGTTCGCCAGGAGAGGGCGAGCAGGCTAAGGCGGGGTCATAGATCGGGCTGTTCGAACGAAGTGGGAAAGACGCGGGGAGGGAAAGGAATCCAACCGCGTCATCACATTCGCAGGGAAGGCTGTCTGACATCTTGAAGCTTGCCTCGCACGTGGTTCTCGCGCGCGTCAGCGCGAGCGGCGAGCAAGTGAGTGGGGAGGTAGAAGCGGATTAACCCCGCAATTCGTGTCGCGTTCGTGATGTTTGGGCGTTTGACGAATTCGCATGGTGGGTGTGGCGCGCTGCGGCGAGTTCCGCGCTTTGTGAGCAGCGGATCGACGCGGGGCTGCGTGGCTACGCCGGTTGCGGCTGGCTGTTGTCCGGCGCCCGTTCTCAATTCCGTACGTGCGCATCGGTCCTCCCTTCGTGGAGGACCGTCGTTTTGTGGACTTTTTCATCTCCTTGGGAGCGTCGGGAACGTGGATCGTTCCCTAGAGAAAACAGAAGGGTGGAGGTAAGAGCTATGAAGTCAGGTACAAGGCTCAGTATGTGGCGTCCTTGGTTAGGGGCGCTGGGGATCCTGGCGGTGGGTCTGGGTGTAGCCATCCAGTTGGAAGGCGCGCCGATGGGCACGGTGGTGCGGACGCCGGAGAGCGGGTCTGATTCCGGTGCCCTGCGTGCGACCAAGACCACGAAAGTAGCCCCCCTGGACAGGATTGCCAGCCCGACGAACCGGGTGGTGACGGCCGCCGAGATCAAGGCCGGTCGCGTGCCCGCCCAAGGGTTCGACGTGGTGAACGTGGTGCGGGTGGACTACCGCAACGACCGCGGCACGCAACTGCGTGACGCGGGCAAGTTGACGGGTCCGATGCCGTTTCGCATCGATGGCGGGAACGTGGCCACGGGCGGCCCGCCGGTGTGCACTCCGCCGAACTGCTCGTTCGACATCGAGTGCGACGATAACGATCCCTGCACGATTGATAGCTGCAACATTGCCCCCGGTCAGGGCACGTGTGTAGGCAGCTGCGTACACAACGCGGTTGAGGTCGGTCAGCCCGGCGAATGCGACGACGGCGTGTTCTGCAATGGTCAGGAGACCTGCAACGCCTCCGGGGACTGCGTGGCCGGCGTTGCGGCCGAGTGCTGCACGGGGGCCGAACCCACCGTCTGCGCCGAAAACCTACCGCGCTGCTCCTCGAATTCGACAAACTCCGGTGAAGCATGCGTAACGGACGCGGACTGCCTGGGCGGCACGTGCGATCGCTGCCAGCCTCCCTGCACGACGAACGCCGACTGCAACGACGGTCTGAACTGCAACGGTACGGAGACGTGTGTCGCCGGCGTGTGTCAGCCGGGCCAGAACCCCTGCGGAACGGGCGCCGACTGCTTCGAGGGCGACTGCGTTCCGGATGCGGGTTTCAACGACCCCTGCAACCTGGACTCGGACTGCAACCCGGGCAACACGTGCAACACATCCGTTGTGTTCTGCTCGCCCGGTCGCTGCTGCCTGCCGTTTACTGACGACAACGGGGATATTCAACCTACGTGCAGCCATACCTCGCTGCAGGACGCTGGAACGCTGAACGGCTGCAATGACCTCAACGCCAACTCCCAGTGGTACGCGGGCGACGACGGCAGCGTCGTGGTTCCGGACCAGGTCCAGTTCTGCGGCGGGCGTGACGAGGAGAATCAGTCCACTGATCAGTGGGGTTGCCCGAAGTACGGGCGTGGCATTACTCAGCACGACCGGAACACCCAGCCGTCGTATCCCAGGACGGTGGGGCCGGTGTCCAACTCCCCGGCGCCGGTCGCGTCGCCCAACGGCCCCAACGGCATCCTCTATGCCCTCGGCGACGACTACACCCTGGCGAACACCTCACACATCGGGCTCGAGGTCCTGCGCTGGGTGGGCGGTGTCATCGCCGGCAACCGGCTGTCCATGGACTTCTATGACGCCAGCGGCAACTTCATTGAGGACATCGTCCTTCCGCCCCTGGGCGGCGGCATCGGATATCAGGTTGTGATCTTCACGCCCTCTCTGACGCTTCCCAGCAGCGGGCACGTCGTGCTGCGTGTTGCCGAGGACTTCTCGCCGAACACCGAGTTCGTCTGGATGTCCACCACGACAGCCAACGGTGTCCAGGGTTCGAACAACGCCAATTCCATGTGGGTCAACAAGGGTCCGACCAACGCCACGTGGCTGGACAGCTCGCAAATCCTGGCCATGGAACTTTGCGGCGACAAGGAAGGCGTTCCCACCGGCGCCTGCTGCGACAGGCTAAGCGGCGAGTGTGAGGACGGCGTCGTTTCCTGGATTTGCCGGGGGAACCCCAGCAAGGTGTTCCACGGCACGGGCTCGCGCTGTGCGACCTGCAACACGGGTCCGCAACTGGGCCAGAATTGCCGGCGATGCGTGGGCAACGGCGCGGCGTGCGATGACGACGGCGATTGCGGAGGGCCCGGTGGCGGCAACTGTGTGCCGACCAACTCCGTCTGCACGGGGACGGGCTGCACGGCGGGGAACATCGGCGCGGCCTGCACGATCAATGACGACTGCGACGTACTCGGTCATTGCAACGTCACCAGCAACACGTGCGACGCGGGCAACATCGGCGCCAATTGCACCCTGGATTCACAGTGCGACGTGCAGGGGACTTGCGGCCCAGCGGCGTGCACCGTCCTCCAGGATTGCGCCGAGGGCGCCTGCTGCAACCCGTCTACGGGAGCCTGCACGGAAACCATCCCCGGTTCCTGCGCGGGTGATTTCCAGGGTTTCGGCACGGCCTGCGACGCGGACCGTGGTGCGGGCGACCTCGCCCAGCAGCACTGCTGCAAGCAGCCCATCGAGCAGCGGTGCATGGGCGGACCGAACAACGACCAGGCGTGCCCCATCCTGACTCAGGGTGTGTGCAACATCGGCACGGGGCTGTGCACGGCGGGCACGGTCGGGCAAACCTGCAAGGAGGACGACGAGTGCGACCTGGGCAACCACTCGGCATGCGGCCGGTGTATGGGGCGCTGCTCCAACAACGGCGACATCCAGTGCGACGACAACGCCGATTGCCCCGCCGGCACCTGCGTGTCGGCGAAGCTCGGCCAAGCCTGTTCCACCGACAGTTTCTGCTCGACGGGCGCCGAGAACGGCACCTGCACGGACAACGAATGCGTGGGCGGTCTTCGCAATGGGTTCGAGTGCTTCAACAATGCGGACTGCCAGGGGAGCGTTTGCGAGGGTCGTTGCGTAGCGCGATGGTCGGGCGGCGATGACTGCGCCGATGCCCGCGTGCACGTGATTACCGTTCCCAACGTGGGCGAGGCCGCCAAGGTCATCACCATCACCGGTGACAACCGCCGGGCCTCGAGCACCTTCGCTCACCCCGACGATTGGTGGGGCGCGAGCCTCGATCCGAACGCGGATCCCGGCTGGTGGGAAGGCTTCAGCATCGACAAGTGCGCCCGTGTGCGTCTCGACCTGTGCTGCAGCGATCCGATCCGGCAGCCGCAGTGGGCGTTCATCACGGATAGCTGCGGGGCCGACGCCTCGGTGCTCGGTAACGTGCCCGACCCGGCGCGTCCGGGCGAGGCAGCGAACTTCCGCGGCCCGCCGTACTGCCCGGAGGACAACCTGTGGCAGACCTTTGGTCTGCTCGACGGCCCGGGCACCTACTATCACCCGATCTTCTCGGAGATCTCCGGGGCCCAGGGTCAGTACCAGATGCACATCACCGTGGAGGCCTGTCCGCTGGCGTCTTGCTGCTACCTGGAGTGCAGCACCACGCTGCAGCCCTGCGTGAGCAACGCGGGCTGCCCGGGTGGGGAGACCTGCCAGTCCAAGTGCGACGAGCTGAACCAGCAGGACTGCGATGCGAAGAGCGGCTTCTCGCTGCAGCCTCCGCAGGTGCATGGCAGCAACGTCGTGGTGCTGTGTACCGCAGGGACGTGTGCTGAAGGTTCCTGCTGTACCGGTCCTGGCGAGTGCAAGGATGCCGGCGACAACTCCGGCAACCCGATGACCAAGGCGGTCTGCGAGGGTGCCGGGTTTACGGGCACTTTCATCGGCGGCGTGGAGTGCGGCGGCGGTACGTGCTCAATGGGCACCAACGCGGGCTTCTCGTGCTCGTCCGCGGCGGATTGTCCGGGCGGTTCCTGCGTCGGCACGGCTGCGGAGCTGGCCCAGCTCAATCCGTGTCCGATCTGCGAGATCGCCGGGCCCGGCCATTGCCAGAACTTCGACAAGGCGGCTGCGTCGCTGATATCCTATTCCGATCTGTCCTTCGGGGCCGGCCTGGCCGCCGCGGACGACATCATCCACCTCGCGGGGAACATCGATACGGTCTGCTTCCATGGCGCGTACATCAACCTGAACCCGGCGGAAGGCACGACGTTCGATTGCTCCTCGACGATCGCTACGGATAAGTTCCGCATCCGCATCCTGGCGGACAATGACGGAATCCCCGGGGCGGAAGTCGCCTCGCGTTCCGGGACGCAGCTTGCGGTGACGCGCATCCTCGACCCGACGGTCACGGCTCTTCAGAGCGGCATCGATCCGTCGGTGAACACCTTCGGGTACCAGGTTGCCCTCACGCCGGCGATCACCGGCCTGACGCCGAGCCAGTGCTACTGGGTCGAGATCGCCAACAACACCGATTCCGGCACGCTGTGCGAGTGGGGTTGGCTGCGGTTGGCCGAGGGCGATGCGGACGGCAACCGCTATGCGGCGGCCGGCAACGCATTTGCCGGCTACACCGCGGGCAGCGAACAGCATTGGGACCAGGCTTTCTGCCTGAGCAGCAGCTTCGCGGGAGGCGGCTGCGGCGATCGCACACGGGCCTGCTGCGCCTGCGGCGGTGCTTGCGGTGCGTCCGAGCTGGAAGCCTGCGCCAATGAAGACTCGCAGTGGAGCGTAGGGGCGGATACCTGCACCGATCCGGGCTTCAGTTGTCCGGGGGCGCCGGCGAACGACCTCTGCGAGAACGCTGCGGAGATTCCCGTCGGAAGCTTCGCGTTCAACACCGGTTGTGCGGGCACGGACGGGGTCAACCCCGTGGTCACGGACTTCGGCACCAGCGGGTTGCTGAAGGACCTGTGGTACTACTTCACCGTGCCGTGCAACCCGGCCAACGAGACCTGCCCGCCGCCCGATGGCGTGGGTGACACCGAGTGCCAGCTCATCGCCAGCATGTGTGGAACGGGCGCTGCGTTCCGCGGGTCGACGCACTTCGACTCGATGATCGCGGTGTATCACGACACGGCGAATCCGACGATTTGCCCGTGCCCGGCCAACGCCGCCGAGGCCGACGCCATGAAGGTGGACGCCAACGGCGCCGCCCCGGGATGGGCGATCGACGAGAACTGCTTCAAGCAGGCGGTCGGCGGACCGGGCTTCGCCTTCCTCGCCGGGGCCAAGCCGGGCGAGTGCTACACCATTCGTCTGGGCGGCTTCCCGGGCGGCGATGACGCCGGAACGGGCCTGATCGACGTGAGCTGTGGTCCGACGTTCTGCGGCGACGGACGCCGTAACGGCACGGAGCAGTGCGACACGCTGGACACCGGCGTCTGCCCGGCGAACTCGGCGTGCAATCCGAACTGCACGTGCGGTCCGGCAGTGGTCTGCGGCGACGGTACCTGGAACTCGACGTACGAGGAGTGCGATTTCAACGCGATTCCCACCGGTTGCGTTGCCCCCGCGGTCTGCCAGAACGACTGTACGTGCCTGGCGGTGTGCGGCAACGGCAACATCGAAGCCGGCGAGCAGTGCGATGGCGCCAATAACGACGCCCTCTGCGATGGTCAGTGCATCGCTCCAGGCAATACCGATGAGTGCCAGTGCCCGCCGCGCATCTGCGGCAACGGCGTCCTCGACACCGGTGAGGAGTGCGAGTTCGACAGCGATTGTCCGGAAGGCAACTGCCGCGGAGCGGGCGATCCGATCGGCGAGTGCACGTGTGCGTGCGCGACGTCGGCTATTCCTCCGCCCACGCCCACTTGGAGTTGTCCGGGCGGTCTGGGCAACACCGCTTGCCAGGCTCGCACTCGGGCCCTGACCTTCACCATGGTCCCGCCGGCGACGGCGACGGGCGCCGATGGCACTTCGGCCATCCGCGTCACCATGATGGATCTGCAGAACCCGGTGCCGGCGAACGACCCGTGCTGTCCGCCGCCGAACTTCGGCACGTTTGAGGATGCGACCTGCACGGGCGATCCGGCCGGGGCGCATTCCTGCAGCCGCTGGGTGGGCATGCCATTCACCTATCTGGAGGCCCAGGAGCTGCCGGGCTTCGGCAATTACCGTGCCTCTCGTCTGCAGTGCGCCCCGTACTACGACGATTGGCAGAATGAGCCTAGTCAACAGGTCAACGTGATCGGGGCGGAAATCCTGCCCAGCTCCACGTATGCCGTGAGGTCGTACGGTTCAAGCTGCAAGGGCAGCGAGGATACCTG
>SBAX01000018.1 GCA_005240095.1 Phycisphaera mikurensis | reverse complement strand
GCGGCGGCGGGTGCGTGGGGTCAAAACGGCGCACGTGGGGCGGGAATGGCCGGAGCTTTTTCAGGAAGGCTGCCTGGGATTGATGCGGGCGGCCGTGGACTTCCAGGAAAAGCGGGGCATCCCCTTCGCGGCCTTCGCCCTGCCGCGCATTCACCATGCGGTCAGCGAAGCCCTGCGCCGGGCTACGCCGCCGGAGGGCAGCGAGCCCGCGTTCCTGCGGCGGCGAAATGCCCGTCCGCGTCGCGACAACCACCCATACGCCAGGCCGCTCCGCGCTGAGATGCCCGAACTCGATGAGCAGGATGCCGAACGCACCCGCTTGGAACGGCCGGACGTCGAGACGATCGGCCAGCGTCTCCGTGAAAAGTACGAACGCGCCCTTCGCATCGCGGCGCAGGCCGTGATTGAGGGACGGCCTGCCCGCCGGGGACGCGCCGACCTGGTTCGGCTGATTGTGGAGGAGCGGCTTTTGGTTCCCCAGGAGGAGTCGCGGCGAGCGCTGCGGCAGATCGCCCGGCAGACGAATTGGTCTATTGCCGGAGCCTGCAAGTACGAGCGCCGCCTGCGGGAGAAGGTTCGGGAATGGCTGGAGGCTGATCCGGAGTTTCACGAGCTGCGGGCGGCCGCTCGTCGCGAGGCCGGCGGCGCGGAGCTGCCCATCGACGATGACCTTGAGCGGCGGCTGTCCCGCAGCGGCGCCGACGAATTCATCCGTCGTTTCCGCGCCGCCCCACGCGAGCGCCGCGCCCGGATGCTGCAGGACCTGCTGGAGCTGTCGCCGGTGCAGCTCGAGGACATCGCCCGCCGGCGTTTCGCGGACCTGCCCTGCGACGTACGGGAGAAACTGCTCCGCGCGGGCTGAACTCGAATGGGCGCCCGGCACTACTTAGTGCGATTGCTCGCCACGCATTCTGAGCCGGTCATCGAGCAATTCACCTGATATCCAGAAGTCTGTTGCTTTGAGTTGTCGAAAGGCTTCCTTCAAGTCGAGCAAGCCTTGTTCAGCAGCGAGCTCGAGCACGCCAACCGTTCCGGTGATAGGAATGTCACGCGCGGCAGCGACCTTCCGTCCCCGCATTTCGTCAATGAGCAGCAGATCGGCCTTCAACTCCTGAGCAAGACTGATCGCGGCCAGTTCCCCGGCGTGCAGCCCGGGGATCGCCTCAACTCGCGATGGCGCCCGCTCGACCAGCCAAGATCTGCCTGCGGTCATGAAATCACGAACCCGCTGTGTGCGCGCTGGCTGGCGCAACTCCGCCGAAACCTGCGGCGGGATAATCACCTGATCAAAGAGGAGATGCAGGATTTCGATGCGCTCGATCTCGACCAAGACAATCAACGGAGACGCGTCGGCTACGACCAACATCAGCGTCGTTCGCCTATCACGCGATCCAAGGTCCGTCGATCGGCTTCGAGATCTTCCATGGTGAGCGAGCCCTCGAAGACATTGTGCCGTTTGAGGTAGGCGTCCGTCTCAAAACGATCCAGGCCCAACACTCTGGATAGCTCATAGTGGCTGAGCTTGCCGCGTCGGAAAAGCTCCAGCACGTAGGCCTCCTTAACCTCGGAGTCGAGGTTCGCCGTCTCCCGGCGAAGCTTCTCCTCCAAATCGGGCGGCAAATCGAGCGTTACCTTAAGGGACATAGGTCACCTCATCATTCGTCCGACATTATTCTAGCATATTTCACGGCTCGTGTCGCGGGCGGCGTCTGCCGTCGCCCGACTTCCCACCACAGGTAACCGATCGAGGCGTTCCGCCACCTCTTCGGTCCACGCGCCTCGCCCATCCCCGCGATCGGAGTCGGTCGCCGAAGCATAGCGCACCGCTTCGGCTCGACGGCGCGGGGGTTGGACTCTAGCATCAGGTCATGCTGGGTTTTCGCATCGAGGCGACGGCGGGGGCGACCCGGGCGGGGATCATGACTACGCCGCATGGCGCGGTGGAGACGCCCGCGTTCATGCCCGTGGGGACGGCCGGATCGGTCAAGGGCGTGACCCCGCAGCAGCTTCGCGGCACGGGTACGCAAATCATTCTGGCCAACACCTACCACCTGCAACTTCGCCCCACGGCGCAGGTCGTCGAGGAGCTGGGCGGGCTGCACCGTTTCATGGGCTGGGAGGGCCCCATCCTCACCGACAGCGGCGGCTATCAGGTCTTTTCCCTGGCGGAGATCAACCGCGTCACCGATGAGGGCGTGGAGTTCCGCTCGCACATCGACGGTGCCACGTTGTGGCTCGACGCCCGGACGGCCATCGATGTGCAGAACAAGCTCGGCGCGGACATCATCATGGCCTTCGACGAATGCCCGCCGCTGCCCAGCCCGCCACACGTCGTGCAGACGGCCGTCGATCGAACCATCCGCTGGGCCAAGGTCTGTCGCGAGGTTCACCAGGGAGCCGACCAGGCTCTCTTCGGCATCGTGCAGGGCGGGCTGGACGTCGATCTGCGTCAGCGCTGCGCCGCCGCACTCGTGGGCATCGGCTTTGACGGCTACGCCATCGGCGGCCTGTCGGTGGGCGAGACGCACGAAGAGATGAGCGCCATCCTGCCGCGGATCACCGAGTGCCTGCCCGCCGATCGACCACGGTATCTGATGGGCGTGGGCATGCCCGGCGACATCCTGGCCGCCGTGCAGGCCGGGGTGGACATGCTCGACTGCGTGCTGCCCACGCGGAACGGGCGCAACAGCTACGCCTTCACGGCCGGCGGACCGCTACGAATGCGCAATGAGGCGCACCGGCTGGACGACGGCCCGCTGGAGGCAGGTTGCGACTGCGAGACTTGCCAGTCCTATAGCCGCGGGTACATTCGACACCTGTTCAACGCCGCGGAGATGCTGGGTCCGACGCTGACGTCGATCCACAACCTGCGGTTCTATCAGCGGTTCATGGCCCGCATCCGGGCGTTGATCAGGGAAGGCAGGCTGCCGGCGATCGGCGAAGAATACCCCATCGTCGCCCTGGCCACGTCGCGGGAAGGCGGCTCGGAGGAAAACGAATGGACTCGATGATCGGCATTCTCGACATGCTGGGCTCGCCCCGCGTCGCAGAACTCATGCAGGCCCCCGCCCCCCCTACCGGCGGTCAGAGTGGAGCCATGTCCCTGTTTCCCATTGCCCTGATGTTTGCCGTGCTGGCCTTCATGCTCCTCTCCGCCCGGAGCCAGAAGAAACGCGAGCAGCGCGAGCGCGACGAGATGCACGCCCGGCTCGGCAAAAACGACCGCGTGCTCACCGTCGGGGGCATCATCGGCACGGTCATGTCCGTCAAGGAGAACGAGGTCGTGCTCAAGGTCGATGAGACCACCAACACCAAGATGACCTTCCTCAAGAGCGCCGTTCAGCGCGTGCTCGAAGAGCCCGCCGCCTCAGAAAAGCAGGCCGCCACCAGCGCCCGCTGACTGTTTCCCGCTCGGTGACGTTCCGATAAACGGTCATGGCGGGTACATATGACGCTGCGCACAGCCTCCCCCCTTCACAAGAGGGAATGGGCCCGCACAGCATCCCCCCTTCACAAGGGAGCATGGCTCCGCATGGCCTCCCCCCGCATGGGGGGACGGCTCCGCATGGCCTCCCCCCTTCACAAGGGGAGACTAAGGGGGGTCGTATTCCGAGCTTTCTCTTCGCGCCGCGGCGTCCTCGCTGCTCGACCACCCCCAACCCCCTCCTTGTTAAGGAGAAAGGCTCTGCGGCGCGCTGGCCTGTGCTGGTAGCCTGCGCCGCGTCGGTCATCGTGGAACTCCTCTTCGCCGCGGGCTCGACGCTCTGGGTAGCGACGGATTCCGGCTGGTACATTCGCCTCGGCGCGGAAGTCGCCCAGTCCGGCGATTTCAGCAATGATCTCTTTCAATTCCGCCCGCCGGGATACCCGGCCTTCCTCGGTCTTCTCTTCTATGGCTTCGGAAACTCGGCCGGTGCGGCGATTGTCCTGCTACAACACGCCATGGTCGTTGGCGTGGTGTTCTTCGCCACCCGTACCGCCGCGACGCTGTGGCCCCAGCCATTATTCGTTCTCACCGCAGGTTTGCTGTGTGCCCTCTCGCCCCACCTGAGCGGCTACGCCAACACCGTTTTGACCGAAGTTCCGTATGCCTTTCTCCTCGCCGCGGCCGTCTACTGCCTGGTCCGATTCCAAGTCCACAGCTCGTACGCTCACCTAGCGAGTGCTTCGCTGCTCTGCGGAGTAGCCGCCCTGGTCAAGGGGGCGGGCCAGATCGCCGTCCTCGTGTGCCTCGCCACGGCGTTGGGTTTCGCATGGCAGAGCTTCAAGGCGAATCGTCGGGTTGCTACGTTTCTGTATCCGCTGGCCTGCTGCGCGGGTTCGGCCGGTGCGGTGGTTCTTCCCGTGATGTGGAACAACTACACTCGCACGGGACATTTTCAGATCAGTTGCGCCCTGGGTGTGGAACTCTATGGTCGGGCCGTGCTGACCGACAAACTTGCCGCAACCGACCATCCCGCCCTGCGCTCCCTGGAGGAGACCCTCGTCGAGGCCAAGCGTCGCGGGATCGTCGGTCCATCCACGAGCCTCGGCGACCACCACGCGCTACTCAACGCCCATCGCTCGGTCCACAACGCCTCGGTCGCGGATGCCGCGGCGGCCATGGGCCACGCCGCCATTCAGTTGCTCGCCGAGAATCCTGCGACCGTGGCCCGCAGCACGCTGCGCTACGGCTACTGGATGCTGGTCCTGCCCGACCCTGTCTACCGCGTCGTGCCGGAGCACATGCCACCGGAAATGTTTGACCTGGAATCGAGTGACGCCGCGGTGGCACGCGTGGCCGGTGGCGAGACCGTCGAGCGTTACTTGCCCGTGCGTCGCCAGCCCACGCGCTGGTCTGCGGCGTTGTCACGAGTGACCAGCGCCTACCACCGCGTCGTGGATCGCGGCCCGCCGATCCTGGGGACGGGCGATACCCTCTATGAAGAGCTGATCCAACTTGCCCTGCTGGGAATACTGATCGCGTTCGCTCGAGCCGATCGCCTCAGGTGGTTCGTCCCCGCGGCGATGCTTGTCGGCCACATCGCCGTGTCTGCGTTCCTCGTGGGCCCCGCGGTGCGTTACAAGACGCCCGTCCACTTTCTGCTCTGGACATTCCTTGCCCTTACCCTGGCCACACTCGCTACCTTGTTTCGCCGCACGTTGTGTCCCGTAGGGACGATACGAAAATAGCCCGGCATTTCAATGCCGGGGAAGAAGCGCAAACCAGAAGATAGTGCCCTAGGCACGGCTGAACGCCCCGCACGCAAGAGGCTTGTTCGTCAAACCGCATCTACGGCTCGTGCAGCATCCGGGCGGACAGGCCAAAGTAGAGCAGCAGGGTGGCGATGTCCGCGGCGGCGAGCACCACCGGTCCGGAAGCAATGCGCGGATCGCCGCGCACGGCGCGGACGGCCATCGGCAGGGCCACTCCCAGAAAGCACGCCGTAATCATGGCCAGGGCGATGCTGGTGCCCACGGCGTAGGCCACCGCGCCCTGCCGCTTCCAGGCGTAGGCGATCAGCGCCACCACCCCGCCGCAGGCCAGACCCAGCAGGCCGGCGATGGCCAGCTCGCGACGCAGAGCCCGAAACAAAAACCTCCAGCCGATCCTGCCGCGGTGCAGGCTCTGCAGGGTGATGGTCGTGGACTGAATGCTCACGCTTTCCGAGAGGGCCAGAACCACCGGCATGAATAGTGCCAGGACAATGACACTATCCAGGAAGACCTCAAACCGCCCCACCAGGAAGGCGCAAGCGACCCCCCCGGCGATGTTGGTGATCAGCCACGGAAAGCGATAACGGAAGCTCACAAAGGGCGATCGTTCGCGGGCCGATTGGAGCTTCACCCCGATGAGCTGAAAGACGTCATCGGCGGACTGCCGCTCGGCCACGTCGGACATCTCGTCGGCGAACATGGTGATGTCCACCACGCCGATCATCTTCCCGTCGCCATCCACCACCGGCAGGGCCAGGAACCGGTGCCGCACGAACATCTCGCAGGCCTCAAGCACGCTGGCCGTGGCGGCGACGGCCACCACGCTCCGCACCATGATGTTCTCCACCCGGGCGGTGAGATCGCTCATCAGCAGCCGCCGTGTGGGCACCACCCCGACCAGCCGGCCCTCATCGTCGACCACGTAGAAATAGACGATCTTCTCGCCGATCGTCCGCCCGCGCAGCTCGGCCAGACACTCGCCTACGGTCTTGCTGACCGGTAAGGTCAGAAAGTCGGCGCGAACCTCGCTTGCAATCGGCTGGTCGAGGGGGTCGTCCTTCCGCCGCATCGGTCTCATGGGGCAGAAGGTAACGCCCAGGACGGCCTTCGGTAAGGCCGGGACTCAATCGGCGGCCGAAGAACCGCAACCGGGGATCTGAGCCCGCCGGCATGCCAAGTCGGGCCGTGAGCTTCGATTCTCGCCTTTGGCGTGATATGATGCTGGTTCTGGCGCTGAGCGCCCGGTGTAGCGTCGGGGCTTGTCCTAAGGCGCTGGACAGTCGGAACCGTTCGGGCCTCCAAGCGCCGCCCACAAGGGGCGACGCTACCGTTGAGCGCAAAGAGGATGCAGGAATGCAAAAAGGCAAAGACCCCGGCGGCGAACGCTTTCACCGCCGCGAGGAAAAGAAACGCGAATACAAAAAGCAGCTTCCCGGCGAGGATGAGGAACCGCTTCCGCCGCCGGTGGAGCCGATTCACGCCCAGGACAGGCCCAAGCGCAACGCGCCCTGCCCCTGCGGCAGCGGAAAAAAGTACAAACAGTGCTGCGGAAAAGCGGAGGCGTGACCGCCCCAGCCTACTTTTGCGCCGTTTTTTCTTTCTTGCGGGCGGGTTTGGCGGTTTTGGGGAAGTTGGAAGCCCCGCGCTTTCCGGTGAGGCCGCGCATGACCAGGCAGAACTCCTTGGCCTGGGCTGCGGGGATGTTCCGCTCCAGGAAGGCCTGCACTTCCACGCGCGACGCCGTGGGATGGACGATTTCCGCCTCCCGCAAGGCCGCCAGGAACGCGTCATTGACCGGGATGGCGTGGCCGCCGAAGCTCCACAGCATGACCGCCGCCGCGGAGTAATCGTTGATCCCTTCGAGCGATTCGAGGAACTGCCGCGCCTCGCGGCGGCCCATGTTGCGGAGGCGCTCCAGCGACAGGCAATGCTCGTGCTCATAGATGCGCTGCAGGGCGCGAATGAGAAGCCGGCTGCGCTCTAAGCCATCGGGCAAGCGTCCGCCCAGAGCACGATACACTTGGTCGGGCGTAGAAACGCGAAGCTCGTTGAAGTCCACCATCACCGTCAGGAGCTTGTCCACGGCCTTGGCCGCCTCGGCCTCTCCGCAGTTCTCGCCCAGGATGGAAAGGACCAACTGCCGGATCGGATCCGTCGGCTCGGGAATCGTCGGCGCCGCGCCGGACTGCCGCAGGCGACTGAAAGCCCTCTTCAGTTTTCCCGCGTAGAGCGTTCCATCCTTCATGAATCGCTCTCCTGCGCGGGGTCCTCTGCGCCGGGCTTTGACGGGGCGCCCTGATCGGCTTCTTCCTTGTCCCAGTCTTCCGGTGGAAACAGATCCGGGCGGGTCTTACGGTTTTCGCGAAGCAGGTCGAGGGTATGCTTGATCTTCTTGAGCGACTCATCGGCCTCGAAGCGAAGATCAGGGCACTGGCGGATACCCAGTTCCTGGGCGAGCATGCGCTTCACGTAGCCGGCGGCGTGCTGCATAGCCTCCACCGTGCGCCGCTCCGCCGCTTCGTCGCCGCTCACCGTCAGGTACACGGTCGCCGCAAGCAGGTCTCCGCTGACCTTCACCCGCGTCACCGTGGTGAGCGGCGAGACCCGAGGATCGCTGATCTTCCGGGCGATCGCCTCAGTGACGATCTCCTGGATGACGCTGGCTACTTTCTCTTTGCGATACGGTTTCATAGTTCGCATCCGAGCTTGGGAGGGCGATGCTCCTGCCGAGCCACGGCTCGCCGGGAGGCTCGCCCTCCCTTCGATCAGAGCTCGTGCTACAGCATCTCCCGCTCGTACTCCAGCAAGGTCAGTCCGTGCGTCTGGCGGACCACGTCCACAATTTTGTCGAGCAGCGAATGCGCCTCCCGAGCGACGATCGACACGGTGGCGATGCCCATCCGGCAGCGCTTGGGCGAATCGCCGTAACCCACTTCGGCCACGGACACGTTGAACTGATCGCGCAGCCGCTGCTTGAAGCCTTGCAGGATGCGCCGTTTGTCCTTGAGCGTCTGGGCCTCAAAAATCGCCAGTTCCAGGGTCAACACTCCGATGGTCATTACGAGGATTCACGGATCACCCGCGTGGCGAAAGCGCCGTCGCGAATATCGATTTTGAAGAACCGCACTCGCCCGTCCGCGGTCATGTAGGGCATCACCCCGATGCGCGAAAGCCCCTCCAGCACGAAGGGCTGGTCGGCCTCGGCCACGCCGTAGTAGGCCAGCTCGCCGCGCACGTGCTTTTCGTCGAATTCGTAGTTCTTGACGGCCGGAAGGTAGCCCGTGACCAGGGGCTCCACCAGGAACGTCTTGCGATCGGCGGCATAGAGCTTGGGAAGGAAGAGAGCGCGCACGCCCTTACTCTGCCCGGCGCGCACGCTCACCCCGCGGTACTGGCGAACCAGGAAGATCTGGTCTTCCGTCTGATCGATGAATACGGCAGTGGCTTCGTCAGGAACAAAGTACTCCTCCGCAAGGTGCTTTCGCTGGTCGCTGGAGGCGTGTTCAATCTTGCGTCGGAAGTCCATGTAGTTGCGATAGTTGGGCAGGCTGGGGTCGGACAGGTTCGGGTCGTTCCACGGGAACGCGACCTCCACCACGTAGTTGCCGTCGGGCACGTGGGGTATTTCTCCCGGAGTCCGGGCCTGCAGGCCACCTTGGGCCTGGTTGATGCGCCCGGTGGACGGGGCCTTTGACTCCTCCTGGCAGTAGACCGAGGCGCCCGAGGGAGAAGAGGCCACATAGAGGCCGGTCAGCTTGGTCTCGCGGACCAAGCCGTCACCGCGTGAGCGCGCCGCGCTGCGGGCAGAATCCGTCTTTTGGGCCGGGGGCGGCGCGCCCGGGCTGACCCCAGAAAGAATCTGGGCCCGCTTCTGCGGATCAAAGAGGGGGATCACGAATTTTCGCGCCACCACGACCACGATGATGATCAACACCGCCCCGTAACACAGCCGCAGAATGATCGAAAAGGGATCGAACTCACTGGGCCGTTTTTGTTTGGGAGCGGCCTCAAGCTTCTTACGGCGCCGGCGCCGCCGGCGACCGCCCTCCTCCTCCGCGGCGGGCTGGGCTTCGGCAAAGAGAAAATCGAGGTTGCTGGCGGCGTTGTCGGGGACGGCCGCATTCCGCCCGCAGTACGAGCATCGCACCACGCCCCCGGCGTCTTCGTCGCGGGCGCGTACGGTGTGACCGCATTCGGCCTTGAATTCGATCATGGGCACCACCGCCGTCGGCTCGCGGGGCCGACAACCGGTGCTACGAACTGCCGTTTACAACGTCCGTGCGATCTTCACGATCTCGTACGTTTCAATCACGTCTCCCACGTGAATGTCCTCGAACCCCTCCAGCCTGATCCCGCATTCCATCCCCGCGCGCACCTCGCGCACGTCGTCCTTCAAGTGTCGCAAGGAAGAAAACCGGCATCCCTCGCGAACCACGACCCCATCGCGAATCACCTTGGCCAGATGGCTGCGCTCTACCGTTCCGGAGGTCACGTAGCAGCCGGCGACCATCCCGACCTTGGTGATGCGGAAGACCTGCCGCACCTGGATTGTGGCCCGCGACTCGATCTTCTCCTCCGGAGCCAGCATGCCCGAGAGGGCCTTGCGAATATCGTCGCAGACGTCATAGATCACGCGGTAGGATCGGACATCGACCCCGTTCTGCTCCGCCAGGCGGCGAGCCCCCGAAGAGGCATCCACACGGAACGCCACGATTACTCCCTTGCACGCAGCGGCGAGCAGAATGTCGCTGTCGTTGATCGCGCCCACGCCGGCGTGCCGGATGGTCAAGCGGACCTCATCCGAGGGGATCTCTGCCAAGGCGCCCTTAAGCGCCGCCACGCTGCCATCCACATCAGCCTTGAGAATGACGTTCAGCTCGGGCACTTCGTCGGCGTCACGCTGCAGGAACATCTCCGCCAGCGTCTTAACCTTGCGGGACTGCAGGCGACCGGTCTCCGTGCGGAGCCGCTTGGCCTGTGCGGCGATGTCCTTGGCCCGCTGCAGACTGTCGATGACGTACAACTTGTCGCCGGCGGCCGGCGGCTCATCCAAGCCCCAAACTTCCACGGGAATCGCCGGACCGGCACTGTTGCGCCGCTCGCCTAGATCGCCCACCAGCGCCCGAACTTTGCCGAAGGCGTTTCCGCAGACGGCAAAATCGCCGACTTTCAGCGTGCCGTCCTGGACCAGCACCCGCGCCACCGCGCCCACCCCCGGCTTCATTTCCGATTCAATCACCGTTCCCATCGCGGGGAGCGTGGGGTCGGCACGGAATTCGAGGAGGCTGCTCAAGTTGGCCAGGTGGTCCACCAGCTCAGGGATGCCCCGGCCGGTGGTCGCGGAGGTAGCGATAACGTCCACGTCACCGCCCCACTCGCTGGGGTTGAGGCTGTGCTCGGCCAGTTGGCCGTAGATTTTCAGCTTGTTCTGATCTCCCAGGTCGATCTTGTTGAGCGCCACCACGATGGGGACCTTGGCGGCCTGCGCGTGACGTATGGCTTCGACCGTCTGGGGCATGATGCCGTCGTCCGCGGCCACAACCAGAACCACCACGTCGGTCATGTTCGCTCCCCGGGCCCGCATGGCCGTGAAGGCCTCATGGCCCGGAGTATCCAGGAAGGTCACGGCCCCGTGACCGGTCTCGATGTGGTACGAACCGATGTGCTGGGTGATACCCCCGTCCTCTCCGGCCGCCACGCGGGTCTTGCGAATCGCGTCCAGTAGGCTGGTCTTGCCGTGGTCCACGTGCCCGAGCATGGTGACGACGGGCGGTCGAGGTTGGAGGTTTTTGCGCTCCCGCTGGCGGAACTCGTCTTCGACTTCGTCCAGCATGGTCTTGGCCGGGACGACCTCCAGCTCGATTCCAAAGTGCAGGGCGAGGAGCTGTGCGGTCTCCGAGGGCAAAGTCATGTTCACGTTGCTCAGGATACTGTGCTCGTCGCGCAGCACCTTGAAGAGCTGTATGAAGTTAATGCCCGTCTCGGCGCAGAACTCCTTCATCCGCACGGGCTCGTGCACGACGGCCTTGTTCTTGGGACCTGCCGGCGCGGCGGGAGCGCCGGGCGCCCCGGGCGTGGCCCGGCGACGATGGATTTTTCGACCCGTCGCCCCGGCGAGCCGTTCGCGGCGTTCCTGCAGGTCCTGATCGCGCCATTCGGCGAGCTGCTCACCCGACTCCATGAGCCGACCTTCTGCGCGGCGCGGATTGAGTCGGCCCTTGCGGCGCGGGGTCTCCGGCTCTGGAGCCCGGCCGACTTCCGGCGGAGGCAGCCCGCGACCCGGGATGGCGGGACCGAGCCGATCGTCCGTGCGCGGTGCCGTTCCCGTCCGCCGGCGCGGACCCACGTCATAATCCGGCGCCTCATAGCGCACCACGCGCGGCCCCTGCAGCTTGGCCGCGGCGGGGACGTTTTGCGGACCCGCCGGAATGACCGGGGCCTTTACCACCGGCTTGGACGGCTCGGGCTCCGCAACGGGCGCGGCGATCGGGGCTTCCACGGTCGGCGCCGGCGCGGGCGGGGCTTCCGCCACGGTGCGCGTTTCTTCGACTTGTTCAATCACCGGTGGTGGTGGAGCGATGACCGGCGCTTCGATGATCGGCGGCGGGGAGACAATCTCCTCGACAATGACCGGCTCGGGGGGCTCCTCGACAGGCGGAACCTCCAGCACGGGAGCTTCCATGGTGGCGGTGGCCGTGCCAGCTTCGCCGGGCTCCTCCGCCTCCGCGTGACTTTCCCCGGCCTTCCTGCGTTTGGGCCGAATGCGGACCTTTTCCAGGTCAACCCGTTGGCTGGTCTCCAGGACGGTGTCGTGACGGCCCTCGCTGAACCACTCGCGGATGGTGGCCGCAAGTCCGGCGCTGAGCGTGGACATGTGGTTCTTCACCACGTCGATGCCCTCGGCCTGGCACTTGTCGATGATGGCCTTGCTGGAGACGTTCAACTCCTTCGCAAGAGTATGAACGCGTTTCGTTTCCGCCAACGTCAGTCTCCCTACCTCCAGTCCCTTGCGGGCACCGGATTCTTACTCGTCATCGTCACGGGCGCGCACCGTCGTAGCCTCCTCGGAGGCCTTGTCCCGCGACAGATTCTCTTCGGCGCGCTTCTCCGCCCGCCAGCCCGCGGCCAGGTCGGCAATGAGGGCTTTCTCCCGCTCCTCGAGCGTCATCGGTTCCGTCACAGCCGGTTCACCGGCCTCCGCGGCGGCCTTGGCAGCCTCTTGCGCCGCCTTCTTGGCTTCCTGCTCCGCGGCTTTGCGAGCCGCGTCTTCGATTGCGATCCGTTCCGCGGCCTGGCCGGCGACCTCCACGATCTTCTTGCCCAGCTCCTCGGTAACACCCAGTTCATTCACCAGCGGCTCAGTGCCGACTTCGGCCACATCCGCCAGCGAGATCAAGCCCAGCGCCAGCAGCTTGTCGAGCATCACATCCTCAACGCCCTCGATGGCCTTGAGGGTTTGCTCCAACTGATCCACGTTGCGGTCGTATTCCGCGGGGGTGAGGATATCGATGTCCCACCCGGTCAGCCGCGCCGCCAGGCGAACGTTCTGCCCGCGCTTCCCGATGGCCAGCGAAAGCTGGTCCTCATCCACGATCACCGTGGCCCGGCCCAGCTCGAAGCACAGGAAGGTTTCCTTGACTTCCGCGGGCTTCAGCGAGTTGGTGATCAGCACCTGCGACGACTCGTTCCACCGCACGATGTCAATCTTCTCGCCGCCCAGTTCGTCGACGATGTTCTTGATCCGACTTCCCCGCACGCCCACGCACGCACCGACGGCATCCACTTTGGAGTCGATCGAGGACACCGCGATCTTGGTGCGGTAGCCGGCCTCCCTGGCGAGGGCACGGACCTCGATGATCCGCTCGGCGACCTCGGGAACCTCCATTTCAAACAATCGTCGGATGTAGTCGGGGTGCGTCTGAGTAAGTACGATGCGGACCTGGTTTTGTTCTTCGCGAACGTCCAGCACCATGCCGCGAACCCGCTCGCCGGGTTGGTGGGTTTGCCCGGGGATCTGCTCGCTGCGCGGGAGAAAGGCCTCCGTCCGGCTCAGGTTGACCACCATGCCGCCGCCTTCGTAGCGGACCAGCGTTCCGGTGACCACCTGGCCGACGCGCTGCGAGTACTCTTCGAAAATCGCGTTGCGCTCGTCCTCGCGGATCTTCTGGATCATTACCTGCTTGGCAGTCTGGGCGGCGATGCGCCCCAGGGACTTGAGGTCGATGGGCTGGCCCGAGACGTTGGCCTCAATGTCGCCGGTCAGCCGGTCGATCCGGACGGACACGTCCTCAACCTCGTCGTAGGCCTTCCGCGCCGCCGAGACCATGGCCTGTTCCAGATCGACAAAAACGCTCTCCTTCGCGATGTTCTTGTCGCGACTGAGCGAATCCACGAATCGAAGGAGCTCTGTGTTCATGCTTCCCCACAAACTGGGCACGGTTCACCCGTGCCGGCCGGCGAAAAGACCGGCGACTAAGGATCAAAAAAAAGCGTGGGACCACCCGGATCCCACGCGGAAGCTCGTCGCGACAAAATGGAGCAGGCCTTCAGCGCATCGCGCTACTCCATCTGCCGAGGTGACTTCCCGTCGGCCGAAACGCGAGCCCGAACTGAACAGGGTCAGTTCGCACGGATTGCGTCGCCACGTGTGGATTCCGGCACGGTCACCGCGACCATCCCCATACCTTCCGAGCGACCCGGCCGCTGCCGGGTCATTCCTCAAACTGCCCGCGCACTGACCACTTCGAAGGCAGACGCCCCCAATGCAGGCAGGAGCACGGGCTCGAGCCCTTGCGGATTACCCCGAAAGCCGCTCAAAGCCTCGATTGAGTATCGATTATAGGGGGTACGCAGACCCTGTCAATTCAAGGGGTTACAATGCCCTGAGGCATCCATTTGAAGGAGGGGTCACAGCCAATGTCCTATAATCATAAGCCTGCAATCCTGGGAGGCCTCATCGTGGCTGCAGCCTGGGGTGCGCATCGGGCGGAGGTAACGCCGCCTACACAATCAGGCCCCGCCCTGGAGACCCTGGTCGGCCGCTATTTCCACGAAGCCTCCGAAGCGGAGCGCGGAAAGCTGCTCGCCCAAATCCGCGAGGCGGTAACCGGCTCCTGGGAGGTTGTCCGGGACGCCGTCCAGACCATGTCGCTCTGGGATGACGTGCCGGGCCCCGATCGGGTTGTCGTCCAGACCGCCAGCGCGGGCGAGGTGGGACTGATCTACCGAGGCTTCAACGACCCTGCCCAGCTCGAACGGCGAGGACTGGTTCTCTGCATGTCTGCCGCTCCAGGATTGGGGGAGGCCGGCCTGACCATTCAGCGCGCGATGATGATCCTGGGCCCGACGCTGTACGAACACTCCTTCGTGGTCGCCCTCGACAAGCCGGTTGCGCATACGTTCCACCAGCATCCCGCAGCGGGCGACGATCTTCGCAAGATCATGCGCGAGTTGCGGCGGCGGTTTCGTCTGGACACGGATCGAGTTTTTCTGTTCGGCTATGGCGAAGGTGGGGCCGGAACATGGAACGTGGCGATGTTCCATCCTCAGTTTTCCGCGGGAGCTGTCATCGTCGCGTCACATCCGCGCCTGCCCTATCCCGAGCAACTCGTCCCGCTGCTGTTGCCGAACCTGGGCGGGCTGCCCGTGCTGAGCGTTTTCGAGGACGCGGAGGAGCCGACGGCAGGTCCGGACGTGCTCCCCGCCGCCATCTACAACCGGGCGATCGTGCAGTTCGGCGAGCAGCACGGCCTGTCTCTACGCGGACTGGAGACATCATTTCGGCCGATGGAGACGGCTCAGCAGGCTGATGATCTGCCGAGCTCCGCAGCCATCGAGCGTGACGTGCTGCCTGTTGCCCAGCACCGGCGGCCTCCGCCGGGCGGAGACGTCTCACGCTGGTTCCGCTATCCCAGCCAGGGCGACCTTGGGTGGGTGCGTGCCACGAAGTGGCACGCTGAGCCGTGGGTGGGTGAGCAGGTGTCCATCGCGCCGGGCGCTGGTACGGATCGCGATGAGTTCATCACCGCGTTTTTCAAGGAGAACCTGTTTCGTCTCGCCGGGCGCATAGAAGGCCAGATCATCACGCTCGAAACGAAGGGCATTGCCGAGGTCGAGGTGGTGTTCTACGAAGGCATGGTCGATCTCACCCGGCCGATCACGGTGACCATCAACGGGCGCAAGCGTCATGAGGCCATCATCAAACCGAGCATCGAGACCCTGCTCGAGGAGGCGTATGCCGATTGGGAATTCCAGCGAGTGGCCGTCGCCCGCTTGGTATTCACCATCGCGGCCCAGCCTTGAAGTGGAGTGAGTCGCTGCAGTGTCAGCGCGTTGACAATGTGCACGGCGGCTTGGACATTAGGGCCAGGAAAACCGAAATCGCTGTTGAAGAGGAGGTCCGAGAATCATGCTGCCGCCGTATGCCCCGCAAGCCTATGTGAACTTCAATGAGGCCGAACCGCGGGCCAGAATGCTCGCGGCCCTGGATGGAGTTCGTTCGCAGTTGGGGCGCAGCTTTCCTCTGTGGATTCACGGCAAGCCAGTCACCACCACCGAGACATTCAACTCCATTTCGCCGGCCGATCCGAGTCGGGTGGTGGGCGTGATCTCGAAGGCCAACGTGGAGCTCGCGGAGAAGGCGGTTCGCTGCTCGGCCGACCATTTCAAGGAGTGGCGGCGGGTGGACCCCGACGTTCGCGCCCGCATGCTCATCAAGGCCGCGGCGATCATGCGGCGGAGACTCTACGAACTCACCGCCTGGGAATGTTTCGAGGTCAGCAAGAGCTGGATCGAAGCTTACGGCGACGTGTGCGAGGCCATCGACTTTCTGGAGTTTTACGGGCGGGAAATGATGCGCCTGGGGGGCTCTCACCCGGTGACGCCCGTGGCCGGCGAGGAGAACGAGGTCCGCTACATCCCGTTGGGCGTAGGCGTGGTGATCCCCCCGTGGAACTTCCCGCTGGCCATCTGCACAGGCATGACCTCCGCGGCGCTGGTGACCGGCAACACCGTGTGTCTCAAACCGGCCAGTACCTCGCCGGTGATGGCCGCCCTGCTCGTGGAGATTCTGCACGAAGCGGGCCTGCCGAAAGACGTGCTCAACTTCGTTCCCGGACCCGGAGGGAGCATGGGGGACGCCCTCGTGTGCCACCCCATGACACGCTTCATCGCCTTCACCGGCTCGCGGGACGTGGGGCTGGGCATCTTCGAAAAAGCCTCCAAGGTGCAGGCCGGGCAGATCTGGCTGAAACGCACCATCCTGGAAATGGGCGGCAAGGATTGCATCGTGGTCGATGAGACCGCGGACGTCGCCGCCGCGGCGGAGGGAATCGTGGCCGCAGCCTTCGGTTTCCAGGGGCAGAAATGCTCCGCGTGCAGTCGCGTCGTCGCCCACGAGGCCATCTACAATGACCTGCTCGACCGCGTTGTGGCCCAATCACGCGCACTGACCATCGGCGACACGACGACTCCCGAGGACTTCTACCTGGGGGCGGTGATCGACGAAAACGCTCACAAGAAGATCAACGACTACATCCGCGTGGGCAAGGGTGAGGGGAGGTTGGTCTTGGGCGAGGGCAAGGTGCCGCCGAAGGGGTACTTCATTCCGCCTACGATCATCGCCGACGTGGCCCCCACCGCCCGCATCGCCCAGGAAGAAATCTTCGGGCCGGTGCTGGCCGTCATCAAAGCGAAGACTTTCGACGAATGTCTGGACATCGCCAACGGCACACAGTACGGCCTCACCGGATCGCTGTACTCCCGCGATCGCTTCCGCCTGGAGCGCGCCCGCCATGAGTTCCACGTAGGCAACCTGTACCTCAACCGCAAGTGCACGGGCGCGCTGGTCGATGTACAGCCCTTCGGCGGCTTCAACATGTCCGGCACCGACTCCAAAGCCGGCGGCCGGGACTATTTGCAGCTCTTCCTGCAGGCCAAGTCGATCTCGGAACGCTGGTAGTGCCATCATTCTTGGTCAATACTTGACAATTGCGGTTGCCACATGACAGGCCGGGAATAGAATGGCTGGAGACCCGAGGAGCCAGTCTGATGAGTGAGTTGAAGGTCATTGTTGAAAAGCATCCCGACGGTTATTTGGCGTACCCGCTGGGCTGCAAAGGGGTCATCGTCGGCGAAGGAGACACGTACGATGAAGCTCTCGCCGACGTAAAGTCCGCGATTAACTTCCACGTGGAAAGCTTCGGTCCCGAGGTGCTGCAGAGCGACGCGCCGGTCCTCGAGGTGTTCGTGGCCGAAACGCGGATCGCCGTGTAATGGCCAAGTTCCCGGTTGACGCGCCGAAAGCGAAAGTCATTCGAGCCCTTGAACGCCTTGGGTTCCGAATCGTTCGGGAGCGAGAACATATCTCGATGCTGCGCGTCAACGCGGATGGGACTGAAACGCCGCTCACCATGCCTGCCCATCGGACCCTCAAGGGTTCGACACTGCGAACCATATGCGCCCAGGCCGGCATCTCCCGCGTAGATTTCCTGAAAGCCTACGAGCAGGAGTGACCCACGACGGGAACTCCGCCGAGCGGACAAGGGCTACTCGTTAAGGGCGACGCTACGGTGCTTCCGCGTGGCGGGTCAGGCCGAAGGCGACCTTGGCGCCGATCAGCAGCAGGAGCGTGAGGACCGCGATACCCCAGGCTGAGACCGCAGGAATTCTGCACGTCTCAAACAGTGTGCAGGGCGCCGGCGGCTCACCTTCGACCAAGGGACAAACGGTAATGCTGCCGGGCGAGACGGCCTGGCCGAACTCGTCGGCGAGGACGGTGGTGAAGGGATTCTGATCCTCGAACATACAGGCGTCACCGCCGGGATCGCCGAGATCCAGAAAGTGCAGGCAAGCCAGCGCCGCCGGCCCCGTTGTGCCCGACGCCCCTAACGAAACGCCCACCGCGTAGAACACTTTCCCTGCCGCTTCGTCTACGACCTGCGACAGCGGCGTCGAGAACGGCGAACTCGGATCGCACTCCTGGCCCGGCAGGACCTCAACGAGCTGCAATTCGGTCGAGTCGTACAGCACCGAGAACTGTGCCCCGCGGATCGGACGATCGCCCGGTGTCAGCATCACCACCACCTGGAGCGTGCTGTCCAGCCCCAGGCAGGAAGCCGATTGCGGGCACAGACTGGAAGTCTGACACCCTTCGCCGACGCACTGCCCGCCGCGGCAACGCGACAAGGGGGTGCACGGATCGCCGTCGTCGCACGTGCCGTCTTCGTTGATCGAGGCGATCTCGCAGAGCTCCGTCGCCGGATTGCAGACCCCCAGGCGACACTCCGTGTCAAAGGCGTGGCAGTCCTCGGTATCGGGCACGCAGGTGCAGTGAGCTTGCAGGAGAACCTCGTCGCAGGCGAGCATCGGCGCCGCGGCGGGACAATCGACGGAGTTGTCGATGGGCACGGGTTGGCCGTCACGGTTCACGAGCCGGTTGGCCGTGGTCGACCCCTCGGCAAGGCAAACGTCCGTGGCAGCGTCGGCGTTCGTCGCCGGCGCAAAGCTCAAGCAGGCCAGCGTTGCAGGTCCGATGGTGCCGTCCATTCCCTTGAGGAAGCTGACGCCCACGGCGTAAAACACTTCGCCGGTGGTTGGATTGTTGCTCTGGGAGATCTCCAGGCCGAACGGCGACGCTGGATCACAGGTTCGTCCCGGAGCGGCGTCGATGAGTTGGAGCACGCTTGGATCGTATTGGATGACGAACTGCCCGCCGACGACCTCTTCCTCAGCCAAGCCCATCTGCACGCGGACTTCGATTCCTCCGGGTGTGAGGCACCCTTCCTGCGTAACCAGACAGACGCTGGGACCGGCCGCGGCGGTACGGGTCAGGAAAAGGCCAAGCACCGTGCCCAACGCCACGACGCACTTCACCGATGACATGAACCCCACCCCCTCCCTTTGCAGGACAATAACTATACCTCCGTCCGGGTGACTCGAACAACCGGCTACGGAAAAACGCTTATAGGCTGCGTTCCTCTCGTTCGATTTCAGCTTGTTTTTTCGGGAGCTTGCACGAACAATCGGGGGTTGATGTCTGGTTCCGTTACACTACCGGTCCTCATGCCCGCCATCGAAGGGCAACGGTGGTCCTGTCATTCGTGCGGGAATTGCTGCCGCACACTGGTGGGGCATCTGACCTACGCGGAGCGTCTACGCCTGGACGAGCAGAAGTGGTCGGAAAAGCTCGGCGTTTCCGCGTACGTCCGTTCGGGGCGCGGCTGGGCACTGAACAAGCACTCCGACGGGGCGTGCGTGTTTCTGGATCCGCAGAACCGTTGCCGCATTCACAGCGAGTACGGCGAGGCCGCCAAGCCCCTTGCATGCCGCATCTTCCCGTTTTCGGTGCGCCCGACGCAACACGGCTGGCAGGCGTCGCTGCGTTTCGACTGTCCCAGCGTCACTTCATCCAAGGGCGAGCCCATCGCCCAACATCGACGCTGGCTTGGCCAGCTCGTCGCCGAACTCGACGAGCGCGGAGAGGCGCGTAACGAGGCGATTCTCTTTCAGCGCGGCATCGTCGCCGCGGACGAAGAAGTGGAAGCTCTCATGGCGCGGCTCGTGAAGTGGGTGGACGATCCCAAGCGGGCGCTCTCCGAGCGACTGGCAGGCGCGGCACGGCTCACCGCTACGCTCGATAAGGCCAAGCTGCGAAACATCCGCGGATCTCGTTTCATCGAGCTGCTCGATCTGCTGATGGCCTCGCTGCCCGCCGAGTGCCGTCTGGCGGCGCCGGCGCCGAGCCCCAGGCAACGGGCCATGCTGCGGCAATATGCTTTCGCCCATGCCGAGCACGTGTCCCTGGCGGATTTGCAGAGCCTGCGGGCCCGCTGGTCTAATCGGTGGCGGCAATTGCACAGCGCTCGCGTTTTTCTGCGCGGTGAGGGTCAGGCGCCGGCCCTGCCGGGATTCGAAGGGGTGCCCAGCTTCGAGGCCATCGAGAACGTCATGCCGGCACCAGAGAACGCGCAGGCCATTGATGACCTTCTCCGCCGATACCTCGTGGCTCGATTGGAAGGACGAAGCGTATTCGGCGGCGGCTTCTACGGGTGGCCCGTGTTTCGGGGGCTGGCGGCGTGCTGGCTTTCGGTGGCCGCCGCGGGTTGGCTGGCAAGGTACGCGGCCGCAGCGTCCGGTCGCAGCGTGCTCAACTTCGAGGACATCGCTTGCGCGCTGGGCGTCGTGGATCGCGCCGCGACGCGCCTGCCGGCACTTGGAACTCTCGCGGAGCGGACCCGCGTGGGCTATTTGCTTGAAGACGACGGCGTCGCGCGGCTGATTTCCGCGTGTCCCTTCACGGTGCGCCATGACCACCAGTAGCACCGACTTAGCCCGCGCCATCGAGCACACGCTTCTGCGTCCCGAGGCCACGCCCGAGGAGATCGACGCGCTGTGCGAGCAAACGACGCAGTTTGGTTTCGCCGGAGCGTGTGTGAATCCGGTCTATGTTCGTCGCGCGGCGGATCGGTTGGCGGCCATGCGAACCGCTGCCGGGAGCCCCGCGCCGTTCGTCGTGGCCGCGATCGGCTTTTCCCTGGGCGCCAACCGCACGGACACCAAGGCCGATGAGGCCCGCCGGGCCCTCGATGACGGGGCGGTCGAGATCGACATGGTCGCCGCGATCGGGGCCCTGGTCGCGGGCGACGGGCGCACCGTCCGGCGGGACATCGAAGCGGTCGCGGGCGCCGTCCATCGAGCGCCCGGGCGATGCCTGCTGAAGGTTATCCTCGAAACAGCGGCCCTCACGGAGGAACAGATCATCCTCGGTTGCCGCTGCTGCGCTGAGGGGGAGGCAGACTTCGTGAAAACCTCCACCGGCTTTCACCCCCGCGGCGGGGCCACCGTCGAGCACGTGCGGCTGCTGCGCCGCCACGCCTCGCCGATCCTGGTTAAGGCCTCGGGAGGAATCCGCACGCTCGGGGACGCCCTGGCCATGCTGGAGGCCGGCGCCGCGCGGATCGGCTCGTCCAACGGGCCGGCCATCATGATTGACCTGGAGACCGGCGTTTCTTGACGCCGTCTGGCGGAGGACTACAATTCCCGCCGTGCCCTGGTTGGGAGCACCTCCATGAGAGACAAACATCACGACGACGTAACCAGTATCTGCGAGAAGTGCGGCGCCAGCGTCTACAAGCAGCACCTCGATTCGGGCATCGCCCGATATGAGGACGGCAAACTGTTGTGTTCGCACTGCGTGGCCGAATACGAGCAGGCTCACGATTCGGCCACGGTTGTCGAGGCTTTCGAGCCCATTGAGTTCGACGACGAAGAGCGGCCCGACGACCACAAAGAGGAGCTTTCCAAGACCCGCTTCCATACCTCGGCCGTCACCCTGGGGATTGCGGGCGCGTGGGATGAATCGCGCTTCAAACGCCCCCTTATGCCCAACAGCCCCGCAGCCAGCCGCTGCCGCACCTTTCACTCCAAGCTGACTGAGGCAGCCGTCGACTACATGAACGGCCAGATCAACGACTGGCTGGACAGCAACCCCAGCGTCACCATCAAGTTCGCCGCCTCCACCATCGGCAACTTCGAAGGCAAGCACACCGAACCCAACCTCATCATCACGGTGTTCTACTAGTCGCCTAGCCGGTACACTCCTGCGGCGGCTGCCGGTTTGGACTACCCGACCGGTTCAAGCTCGGGGTGCGCGGCCCCCGACTGCTTCCGGCTCGCAAATGTCGGCGGGACCAGTAGGTTGCAGCCGAGGGCGTTCAGCTAAACAAAGCTTCCTGACGCAAGGCGACGTCTCCATGACTCAAGGCGTACTCGGTTGGGTCCTTTTCAATCTCTTCGTGCTGTTCATGCTTGCCCTGGACCTGGGAGTGTTCCACCGCAAGGCGCATGCCGTTCGCCTGAAGGAAGCCATCGGCTGGAGCATCTTCTGGGTGGTGCTGGCTCTGCTGTTCAATGTCGGGCTGTGGTGGTTCTGGCCTGTCACCGTGGATGGCCTGACACCCAACCAGGCCGGACTGGCCTTCTTCACGGGCTACGTCATCGAGCGGGCCTTGAGTATCGACAACATCTTCGTTTTCGTGGTTCTTTTCTCTTACTTTCGACTGGATTCCAAATACCACCACAAGGTCCTATTCTGGGGCATCCTCGGAGCGATGATCCTGCGAGCGGTCTTCATCTTCGCCGGAGTGACGCTCATCAGGCGCTTCGAGTGGACCTTCTATATCCTGGGGGCGTTTCTCATCCTGACGGGTGTGAAGATGGCTCTGGCCAAGGGCGTTGAGGTTCATCCGGAGCGTAACCCCATCCTCAGCCTTCTGCGGCGGGTCCTGCCGCTAACCAGGGATTACGTCAACGGGGCGTTCTTCACGCGCGTGGACGGCCGGCTCCTGGCCACGCCGATGTTTGTCGTCCTCGTGATGGTCGAGTTCACCGATCTGGTCTTCGCCATCGATTCGATCCCCGCGATCCTCGCGATCACCGAGGACGCGTTCATCATCTACACCTCCAACGTGTTCGCTATCCTCGGCCTGCGCGCCCTCTATTTTGCGCTGGCCGGCGTGATGGATCTCTTCGAGTACCTGCACTACGGCCTGGCGGCGGTGCTGGTGTTCGTAGGCGTCAAAATGCTGCTCAAAGTGCACTGGCACTACGACATCGGCATCGGATGGTCGCTGGGAGTCGTGGCGGCGCTCCTGGGGGCAGCCATGGCCGCCTCCTTTTTCCATCGCGGCGGACGACCGCCCGGCGCGCCACCGGCCGCCGGACCTGCGGCGTAACGGCCCGCCCGGGCCGCTCCGCCCAGCCTCTAAGCGCCGCCAGTCCATCAAGCTCCGATCCCGCCCGTCACGGGTGGCACGGCGGATCGCACGGGTACGGGATCAACTTGAACGCATTCACGTCCATCACGATGTCAAGCGCATTGATCCGGCCGTCGGGCAGGCAGGGGTACAGGTCCGCCGCGGGTATGCCAACGTTGCCCGGAAGCTGCTTGAACACGTTAATGACCGCGGCGATGTCGAGCGCATCAGTATCCCCATCGCCGTCCACATCGCCCCAGTTGTATGTAATGGCAATGCCCGGTTGAGAGAAGAAGCCGTTGCACTCCGCCACCACGTAGTAGGTGCTGCTGGGGAAGATATCGGGGTCGATCAGATCAAAAGTTCCCCAGATCGTCGGAAACGTGAAATCGCGGTTGCTGAAATCCGACAAGTGCCGGAACTCATCCACGTAATCGTCGAGGCACGGCCACGTCGGAGAAGTCACGTGCAGGGACACCGGCAGGTTATAGTTCCCTTCGTCCACCGTGATGCGCAGGTGTCGGCTGCTGATGCCGTACACCTCCGGCGCCTGAATGAGCCCGTCGCCGACGCACAAGCCGCTGACGCATTCATCGCCGCCCGTACACAGGTTGACGTCATCACACACCGTCCCATCCGGTACGTGATTGACCAGACATCCGCCTGTCCCATCGCACGTATCGGGATCGGTGCATTCGGTGTCACTCGTGTCACCGCAGGCCACGCCCGCGTCCTCGTACCGTGGATCGCACAAACCTCCGCCGTTGCATTGATCCGGATCATCGCACTCGCGATCCGTCGGATCTCCGCAGGGTACGCCCAAGGCAACGGGTGGATGAATGCAGGCCCCCCCCTCGCAGAAGTCGAACGTACAGACGTTGCCGCCGACCTCATCGGAACATAGAGTGTTGTCAGGCTTGTAGTTCACTTCGCAGAAGCCCGCTCCGTCGCAGGCGTCCGGGCTGTCGCACTCCGTGTCCGAGCTGTTTCCGCAACTGCTGCCCTCAGGCCGCACCGACCACTCGGTCGTGGATATCTCCGGGATGCACGCCAGGCAATCGTTGTCCGGATTCAGGGCCCCGTCGGCATAGCAAACGCCGTCGATGAGGCAGTCGTCCACGGGGCGGATGTTCAAGATGATCCCGCCCTTGTTCTCCTCAAACCCCGCCACACGGATCCAGTAGGTCGTGCCACTGGTCGTTGCGAACGTGAGCGCGGACTGCAGCCCCACACCGCTGTCATCGTCGCACGCAATCTCCGTGCCGCCCAGCTCCGGACAATTGGTGTAGAGATTGAGCACCGTGTCGTTGGAGGGCGCCAGAGTACTTCCCGACGTGCTCATGAACGTCACGCCGTCACAATTGGCCGTGTACTTGAACCACACGTCGTTATTCGAATTGGGCTGGCAGGACGCCTCGCCGTCATCGACGCCGGCGTTGTTATTGTTGCTCGTGTTCGCCCCCACGATCACGGGTACGGCGAATTCGCAGTCCGCGTTGCACTCCGGATCGACCATGCCCGAGCAGACCCCTCCCGTGCATGTGTCTACGCCGATCCCGGGGCGGCCCGTGCCCGTGCAGGCGTCTCCGTCGTTGCACGTGCTGCCGTCGGCGCGAACCGACCAATCCGTGGCGTTCATCGACGGGTTGCACTCCTCGCACGTGTTCGTGGGACGCTGCTCGCCGGGCAGATAGCAGACGTCGTCGATCAGGCATGTGTCGGCGTTCTGCACGTAATCACATTGGTTACTCACCTCGTTGCAGGTATCCGTGGTGCAGGTGAGCAGGTCATCGCAAACCGTGGGTGACCCACCCCCGCAAGCCCCGCTCGTGCAGCGCTCGTCAGTGATACAGAACTGCCCCGTGCTGCAAGGTGTGTTGTCGGCGGTGGTGTTGGTCAGGCACGTTCCCACGCCGTTGCAGGTGTCGGCCGCATCACAGGGGGTCGTGGACGAACTTCCGCACGCAAAGCCCGCCGGGCGCAGGTTCGCCTGGCAGGTCCCCGCTCCATCGCACGTGTCCGCGAGATTGCACTCCGTGACCGTAGAACTCCCGCAAGCGGCGCCTGAGGGTTCAATACGCGGATTGCAGTTTCCCGCCCCATCGCAGGAATCAGGGTGGTCACACTGGCTATTGGCTGGATTGCCGCAGGGCGTAAACGCCGCCGAATTGGGATGGGTCACTTGGCCGGTCGCCGTATTGCACACGTCGTCCGTGCACTGGATCCCATCCGTGAGCACGGTCAAGCCGCCGGTCGCCGGGTTGCAGCAATGCGTCGTGGTGTTGTAGTTGGGGGAGTTTGAGCAGATGCCCGTCGCCACGTTGCAGGAATCCGTCGTACAGTTGTTGTTGTCGTTGCAGTTTGCATTACTCGCGCAGAGGATCGTGATCTTCGCCGGCGTGAGGATGAGCGGGAATATCTCGTTGCTGTCCTGGTCGGCCATCAAGCTCTCGCCGCCCGCTTGAAAATTGATCGTAAACGTTCCTTGGGCGTCCGCGGGCACGTCCACTACCAGCACGCCGCCGTACTTCGGCGTGCCCGCGTAGGTTGCCACTCCCGGCGGGTTCAGCCCGGCCGTGTAGCGGTAATTCTCGCTGCTGATATCCACGGCGAGGAAAGCTATATCCATGTTGAAGAAGACAAAATTCGAATTGTTCCGGTCAATGAAGCCCGGTTCGCAGGATGTTGCCGTTCCCGTGGCTGGTACGTTGCACAGCGAGCCGGGCCCGAGCGCCGCCGCGCATTGCCCGTGCCCCGTCGCGTTTCGACCGGCGCACGCCTGATTTGCAGGAGTCAACAGCCCCGTCACGCCCGATCCGTAACCCGAGGCGTCGAGCTTCGCCTGATAGGTACGGAGCCCACCCGGCCAGCCTTTGAGTTGGACCTGAAGGAACACACGCTGATTCGCACCCGTCAGCCGGATCTCATTGCCGACGATCATGTGCGTGCCGCTGGCACTGATCGGTTGCAGGACGAACTCCGCATCGCCATTCGCTTGCCCCGCCCACATCGCCACCGCACACGACGCCACCCCAACCCGTGAGAAGAATCTCATGGCTCCAAGCCTCCTAGCAAAATTGTCCGGGGATTCCCTCCACGCGCGAACCTGCCCCTCTCGATCTGCGGACCCGATCGGCACCTACCCCTCGCAGCACCTTTGTCCACCAGGCCCCAGCTTGCTCCTATAACCGATTTCCTGGCCGTTGTCCAGCCCAAAACGGCCTTAATACGTGCGGGTAAACCAAGGGTCGAAATAGTTCTTAACTGCACGCTCGACTGGTGTTTTTCCCCGGCGAGCAGCCACGGTTGCCGGCCGGCCGCTCGCGTGCCCAAGTAGCGACAACCCCTGCGTTTCGCCTTGCCGGACGGCCTGCCCGGACCATGAACGCGATCTCGAAGGTGGAGAATTGAGGCAACTAGCAGTACAGCGCAAAGTTGCTATCCAAACACGAGCGGATTCGATGGAGGTCGATGCCGCGTCGTGACAGTTCTTTGATCGTGGCCCGCGTGTGG
>SBAX01000486.1 GCA_005240095.1 Phycisphaera mikurensis | reverse complement strand
TCGTGCTCCATGACGTGGCACCAGTGGCAGGCAGCGTAGCCCACGCTCAGGAAAATCGGCTTGTCTTCCTCTCGCGCCTTGCGGAAGGCTTCATCCCCCCACTCATACCAGTCGACCGGGTTGTGGGCGTGCTGGAGGAGATAGGGGCTGGTGGCGCGAATGAGCCGGTTGGTGTGGGTCGCAAGCTCCGTGGCCGTCGGCATGGTCTGACCCCTTATCGCATGTTGTCCAAGGAATAGAGCCGCGACCGTCGCGACCACTACCTCGTGAAGGCGGCCGGCGACTGTCGAAGTGCCCACGGTTCTCACCTGCCGCGCTCCCGGTGGTTTTCCCCAGCGGAATGCCCTTGGCGACGTATTGTACGTCCGCGGCAGTCATGCTCCAACCCGGTCAGATGGGTGGCTTTTGACTGCCACCTGAAGAGCGCGTTATAATCAGCCGCTATCCAGTCGATATAGGGACTGGCCGCGGCACGAGGAACAGCGTATGGGCGCACCCAGCTTGGCTATCTTCAACCTGCCCCAGGGGACGGAACTTCTCGTCATCCTGGTGTTCGGGCTGCTCCTCTTTGGAAAGCGCCTCCCCGATGTGGCCCGCTCCATCGGCAAGAGCATCGTCGAGTTCAAGAAGGGCATGAAAGACGTGCGCGACGACATCGAAAAAGACACGGGCGATAGTGCCCTGCCGAAGAGCGAACCCCCTCGCAGCCTTCCCCGCAGCGACTCCAAGAGCGAAGATAAGTCCACCGCCGGCGTCTAGCTAGGCCGTCGCTCGCCGTCGCCACCAGCCGAGAGGCCATCCCGCAAGGCACGATCGAAGGCGTCGCGAAAGTCGAAGACGTCGTCAAAATCCTCGACTCGGTCGTCCTGTTGCTTTCGCATCATGTCCAGCTCGATGAAACCGAAGACAATCCGCCCGAAGTCGCGCGTTCCGCGGATGTTCCACGATTCCAGCACGGTGCGGGCAAGCATACCCCAGCGATTCAGTGCCAGGTCACGCAGTCCCCAGCAGAGCTGCCGCCCGGTGATATGACGATTCAGTTTCTCGCAGCCGCCCGCCGCTTCGATGGCTTCGACCAGCGGCGCCGGAAGCTTGCCGGAATGCAGAAGAACAACCAGATCATTCCAGTCCAAGTCGTTCTCGGCCAGGAAATGGTGCAGGGCGCGGTGGGCCTCGGTCTCCGGCCCATGGATTCGCTCCGCAGCGTGACTGAGGCCCTCGCGCACGAACAGGAAGGCCTCCTCTGGGTAGCGCCCCACGTGGGTGACCAGGTCTTGCAGCGTCTTGGCGGGAGCGTCGACCATCTCCGAGTACCGTCGAAACCTACGAGGCCGGCGGCGCGGCTGGCGGGGCCGGAGGCGTCCCCGCTCCCCCGCCTGGTCCTTGACCCGGGCGACGACCACGGCGGCGGCGACCGCGCCGACGGTGCTGCGCCTGCGGACCGCCCGTGGATTCCGTCTGCCTCGGGGCATCGCCTCTTGGCGGCGCGGGTGCAGGCCCAGGACCTCCCGGTTGAACAGGCGCCGGGCGTAGCGACGGCGGCTGTCCCGAGGAAGTGGCGGCTTCTGTTTGATTCGCCAGGTCGCGAAGCGGAGTTCCCTTGGGAGGCCCCGGCGGGCGGCTTGGAGGACGCCGCTCAGGCCGCTCGGACGCCGGCTGTGGCACGACCGCCGGTGCCGGAACGCCCACGGCGGTGATGTCCTCCGCAACCACCGTCATCAGCGTTCCGCTATCGGCACGAATCTGAACCAGTTGCGTGAGCACCTGTCGGTTGACAATCACTCCGTCTCCATGATTGGTGCTCACTCGCACGCCGACTTTGGGCAACTTGCGATCCAGTTCTTCATACCCGACGTGTTCGTAACGCAGGCAGCACTTCAGCCGGCCGCATCGCCCCGAGACCTGGCTGGAATCGAGCGTGGCCTTTTGCAGCTTGGCCATCCGCATGCTGATGGGACGAAGGGTCTTAAGAAACACCTTGCAGCAGACCTCGCGACCGCAGGTCTCGAAGTCCGCCAGCAGTCGGGCTTCGTCCCGCGCCCCTACCTGGCGCATCTCGATGCGGGTGCGGTACTCGCGAGTCAGGTCGCGCACCAGCCCGCGGAAGTCCACACGCTCGGCGGAGGTAAAATAGAAGACGATCCGCTCGCCGCCGAAGGGGCATTCACAATCAACCACTCGGATCGGCAGCTTCTGCTGGTCCGCAAGTTGCTGGCAAAAGCGGCGCTTCTCGCGACCGCTGGCCTGGATGTGCGCATACTCGGCCAGGTCGGCGCTCGTGGCCTCACGCAGGATTCGGCCCGCGTCGAAAATGAACGAGTCCTCTCCGCATGCCTGCACCCAGTCGCGCATCTGATCGCGCGTGACCGACTTGTCGCATCCGCTGCAGGTCAGCGAAACCTGCTCGCCCATCTCGATGCCGCGGCGCGTCTGAATCACCACCTTCGCCCCGCAGGTGAACTTCATGTCCTGAGGGTGCGAGAACTCCCCGATGTAGCGCATGTAGCCGAAGCGCACGGCCGTGGTGGGATAGATCTTCTCCAGCCCGTTGCCGCAGCGGCTGCCGTCGCCCCCCCGACCCGTGCCGCAGCTCCCGCAACCGCCGTGGGATTTCCCTTCAGGCGGCTGAGGCGCTAACTGCTCCAAACTGATGTTGGCGTCAACCATTAGAATCGCACGACCCGTGCTGGCCCCCTGGGGTGCCGTCGCGTCGGGGCTCGCCGTTCCTTGCGGAGAATGCCGTCGCTTACTTGGGCACTCCGATCAGACGATCCAAGGCCACCTGGAAGTCCTTCTTGCCCCGAAGGCCGACGAACTTCTGGATGATCTCGCCTTTGTTGAACAGAATGACCGTCGGGATGGCACTCACCGAGAACCGCACCGAGATATCCCGATTAGCGTCGGTGTCTACTTTTCCGATCTTCGCTTTTCCCTCGTATTCCGTCGCCAACTCGTCCACGATCGGGGCGAGGGCCTTACAGGGACCGCACCATGCGGCCCAGAAGTCCACCAGAACGGGCTGGTCGGACTGCAAAACCGTCTCGTCAAAGTTAGCGTCTGTGAATTCAAGCGTATGAGCGCCGGCCATAGCCTCTCCTTCGTTCAAGTTCCAGTGCAACTGACACGCATTGTAGAGCCACCCTGCCGCCGCGTCAACGCTGACGATACCACTGTGGACCAGATGACGGCTCCGGCTCTGTCATTTCGACAGGGCCTAGAACGACGTGGACCGCGCTTCGTAGTGCTGAACGCGCTGGCCGAGATCGAGAAAAAGCTCGACCTCTTCGTCGGTCATGTCGATGTTCCGCCGGCCCATCACGGCGGTGGCCACGTCGAGGGCCTTGAGCGGGTCGCCGGGTGAAATGTGATCGTTGGTGATCCAGGCGAACGAAGGTACGTACTTGGGGAGAGGCCGTGTGGCCGAGATGCTGGCCGCAAAGCCGATGGCCGCCCCCGTCGGCACCGTGGCGTGGATGCCGAGTTTGGTGTGGTCGGCGATGATGCACCCGAAGAACTGCAACCCCGTTTCCACGTCCGTGCCACTGATCGGCACGCGAATGGTGCCGTAAGTATTCTTCAAATCTGAGTTGACCGCCCCCGCGCCGATGTTGACCCAGCTTCCAACGTAGGCATGGCCAAGGAAGCCATCGTGCTGCTTGTTAGTGTATCCGTGGATGATGCAGCCGTGCAGTTCCCCGGCGATCTTGCAGACGGGTCCGATGACGTTGCCGCCGTGCAGCCATGAGTAAGGATGAATTCGCGAGCCGGGGCCGATGTACAACGGACCTTCCAGGATCGTGTAGGGGGCGATATGCACATCGTCGCTGATGTAGATCGGCCCTTCGGAGGAGTCGAGAATCGCGCTGGGATGAATGCGGACACGTTCGCCTACGTGAACCATTTCCGTCGGTCCCGTGATGACATGCTTGTCAATCTTGGAATCGATCGATGCGTCGCTGCCCGACCAGTCGCTCTTGAGCAGTTCGGTCAGGTTGTGAACCAGCTCCCACGGATGCCTGAGCAACCGGCCCGGGGCCTTCTCGCGGGGGATGTTCCGCAGGGACAGGTCTCGTCGTGCGGCTGTCAGCAGGTCGCGGGGCGCGAGGCCAGCGGCCAGCTTCTCGTCACACACGATGTAGGCTGTCTCTTCGCCATCGAGGACGCCTACGCATGGGGGTTTCGGAAACTTGATGGCTTCGTCGAACAGCCAGCGCCCATTGACCAGCACCACCGGCGGGCGAAGCGGATAATTGGCCGGTGCGCCGCACCGCTGCCCGGCCACGGGCCCGATCCAATCGCGGGTCCAGACACCGGCCACGGACATGCCCAGACGCTGGGAGATGCGATCCAAGGCGACCTTGCGGCCGATCTGGAGTTCGAAGATCGACCGCCAGAACAGCAGTGGCAACCAGCCGGCGAAGCCCTCGTCTTCAAACAGCACGAACGAGTTCATAGGCCCGAGTATACCGAGGGTTCACCCGCATGACGCGTGGCACGGGACCCTGCAAGGAAAAACCCGCGCCCGGGCGGACCCTTCAGGAACGTGAAAAAAGGGCCGGCGCGAAAGTCACGCAGGCCCCTTTTGTGTCCGTTGTGGTGCAACCGCCGAAATGCCGGTGGGAGAAAATCGACGGAACCCTGTTACTAACGTGGGCGACTCGCCGGCACGCGGACCGCCGACCTCAGTTGGGGTCGGTACGTCGTTCAGCACCCGACGCGGGTCTCCCGAGGGTTCTGTATCGGTTCAGCCAATCAGCTCTCCCTGCCGAGCACGGAAGCTGCACCGCATTGGACACGCCGATTATAGCCCGCACGGTGGTTGGCGAAAAGAAGATAACAGGGTTTGGCTAGAAAACTCGAACGACATGGAAGGGCCGGTGCATCCCTTCGAAAGGACTTGCGGGGAGGTCCGTTTTTCCTTAGACCCCCATCAGGCTGGCCGCTTGAACGGAGCGATGTTGAGAGTCCAGCCGGGAACTACGGCATAGCCAGTCGTCTCGAACGTTCGGTGCGCAACCTTCTTGATTTCGGGAGGTTAAGCGGGCCGTACGGTGTCGGACAACGGAACTTGAGGATGAGCAGTGAACGCTTCGAGCGACGCTTTCGCGCTTCAAATCGGAGCGCACTGCTGCCGTACTTTACGTCCGGATTCCCTGACTCGGAGTCCGTTGCGGAGATGATCCTCGCGGCGGATGGGCTGGGCGCTCCGGCCGTAGAGATCGGGGTGCCCTACTCCGATTCCATCGCGGACGGGCCGGTCATTCAGGAGTCGTTCACCTACGCCCTTGAACACGGTCACGCCGTCAGGAACGCCCTGGAGCTGATCGCGAAGGTGCGACCCTCCGTGGACTGCGGGCTGGTCTTGATGCTGTCCTACTCGATTGTTCACCGCATCGGGTTGGAACGGTTCATGAGCGAAGCCGGTGCGGCCGGAGCCGACGGCGTGATCCTGCCGGACGTCCCGGTGGAGGAAGCGTCGGAAGTGCGTCGAGCGGCGGCGTGTGCCAGCCTTTGTCACATCGGCTTGGTGGCGCCGACCTCCAGCCCGGCGCGGCGGGCGGAGGTCGCCCGGGCGTCGAGTGGGTTTGTGTATCAGATCGCCGCGGCGGGGACGACCGGCGAGCGATCATCGCTGCCGCCAAGCCTGGCGGCGGATGTGGCCGAACTACGCAGGCACACACCCCTGCCCGTCTGCGTGGGGTTCGGGGTCTCGACGGCCGAGCAGGTACGGCTGATCCGGCAGATCGCGGACGGGGCGATCGTGGGCAGCGCCTTGATCCGCCGCATCTCTGACGCCATGCGGGCAGGCACACCCTCCGCACAGATCGTCGCCGACGTGGGCGACCTGCTGCGTGAGCTGGACACGCGCTGACGCCTACAGGTGCAGTTGGTCGCGGAGGTATTCGAGGCAGCGGGACTTGTCGATGCGGATCTGGCTGGCGTCGTCGCGGTTGCGGACGGTGACGGTACCGTCTTCCTTGGTCTGCCCGTCGATGGTGAAGCAGAACGGCGTGCCGGCCTCGTCCATACGGGCGTAGCGCTTGCCGATGGACTGCTTGGCGTCGTACTGGCACGGGTAGTGTCTCTTGATCTCGCGGAAGATGGGCTCGGCGATCTCCGGCAGGCCGTCCTTGGCCACCAACGGGAAGACCGCGGCCTTGATGGGCGCCAAACGAGGATGGAAGACCATGAATTCGGGTGAGGCCCGTGACTCATCGTAGCGATAGGCCTCGCAGATGACCGCCAGCGTGAAGCGGTCTGCACCGGCCGACGGCTCGATCACGTGCGGTACGAAACGCTCCTTCGTCTCCTCGACCAGCACGGCGAAGGCGTTCTCGTCGCCGCGGGAGTGCTTGCCGTGGGCCTTGAGATCGAAGTCCCCGCGGTGGGCCACGCCCTCCAGCTCCTGCGGCTCGTCGGAGAAGGGGAAGAGGTACTCGATGTCCGTGGTGCCGCAACTGTAGTGGGCCAGCTCCTCCTTGCCCTGCTCGCGGGGGCGGAGCTTGTCGCTCTTGATGCCCAGCGAGGTGTACCAGCCCTTGCGCACGTCCCGCCAATACTCGTACCACATCCGCGATTCACTGGGATGGCAGAAGAACTCGATCTCCATCTGCTCGAACTCGCGGGAGCGGAAGGTGAAGTTGCGGGGGTTGATCTCGTTGCGGAAGGCCTTGCCGACTTGAGCGATGCCGAAGGGAATCTTCACCCGCGTCGAGTCCATGACGTTTTTGAAATTGGCGAAGATGCCTTGAGCCGTCTCCGGGCGCAGGTAGGCGAGACTTGTCGCATCTTGGAGCGCGCCGACATGTGTCTGGAACATGAGATTGAAGGCGCGAGCATCTGTAAGAGAATTCTGCGAGAAGCATGAAGGACAAGGGCGGTCGGATCCATCGCCAAGTTGCTGCAACTTATCGATGTCCACCACGTATCTATCGCCAGACGTGGTCCGCAATGTGAAGCGAGCCATTTCCAGTCCATCAGTTGTCTTCAGAACCACAGCCGAGCCGGGGATAGTCTCGCATTTCTTAAAAGCTGCCTTGTTGTGTTTCTTGGCAGCAGCTTCAATCGCCTCACACGCCTGTTCGAGTGCATCGGCGATGGAGCCCGTTTCAATTCCCACCTGCATGGGTAGGTCGATTTTGGGGAGAATAAGATCCTTTCGGTGCTTCGTTTGGTATGCGATTGCATCGGCTAAATGCTCATTCGCGCCCTTATCAAGCACGGCAATTACGAACAGCTGATCCGCGCGATATCTCTTCTTACATTCTTTGCAGTCTACCATCGGATCGCTGAATCCCCCGACGTGGCCGCTGGCTTCCCAGACCTTGGGGTTCATGATGATGGAGCAATCGACGCCGACCATCTGGAACTCGCGGTTGTCGGGACCGGGGGGCGGGTTGCGGACCATGTCCTCCCACCAGACGTCCTTGATGTTCTTCTTGAGTTCGCAGCCCAAGGGACCGTAGTCCCAGAAGCCCCCGATGCCGCCGTAGATCTCCGAGCTTCCGAAGATGAAGCCGCGGCGGCGACAGAGAGCTACGATTTTTTCCATCACGTCCGTGCGTTCAGGCATAGGTCACCGAAATCCCAAGGCCGAGGTTCAACCGCGCCGTAGCTTTTATCGGCGGAGGCGGCCGGTTGCAACCTTCCGCGCCGCAGCCGCATGTCGGCGGCGAAAAAGCCGATGGACTGTTGTATGATCACCCGGCAGATGGCGAGATGCGGCACGCGGGCGACGTTGCAGGTGGGCGATCAGGGTTCGTTTGCCAAGACGATCACCGAGGAGGATGTGTTCGCCTTCGCCGGCGCTTCGGGCGACTTCAATCCCCTGCACATCGACGTGGAATACGCCCGGCGCTCCATGTTCGGCGAGCGCGTCGCCCACGGCATCCTGACCGCGGGGATCATCTCCACCGTACTGGGCAGCGAGATCCCCGGTCTAGGCACGATCTTCGTCGAGCTGCACATCAAGTTCCTCAAGCCGGTCTACTTCGGAGACACCATGACCGCCACGGCGACGGTCACCGAGATCATCAACCCCAAGCGCGTGCGGCTAATGGTTGCCTGCGTGAATCAGCACGGCGAGGACGTGGCCCTGGGCAACGCCCTCGTCGTCCCGCCGAAAGAAACCCAATTGATCGGCCTGCCGACCGGCGCACGCAACTGAATCGACTCGCTACGGAACGGACGTAACCCGCGGGGCGTTGGTGATGATGAGCCAGTCATGCCGGTCGGGGGTCGCCTCCATCTGTACCGTGGCCAGCACGCGCGCGTACCCACCGAGCACGTCGCCGACTCGCTCGTAGCGATCGCGCCGCAGAATGAGGTAGACCGGGTCCGTGCTCCGCAGGAGGTTGAACGCTCGACCGATGGCCATCTGCTCCAGAGCGTGCTTCTCCGTCTCGCGGTTGAGGATACCCTGGCTGACGATCTCCTCCGGCTTGACCATGTGCTCCGATCGGCGGTCGAAGTAGAAGCTCAGCCGGGCATCGGGTCGCCGGTCCGCCCAGAACACTCTTGCTGATCGCGGCACCCCGCTGGCCTCAAGCGTGGCCGCGAGCTTGGCCACTTTGTCCACGTTGTCGATGTCGCCGCCCAGACCGTGCCAGGCCGAATGAAACGCCGCCACGGTCACGATGGAGACGGTCGCGAACGCCAGCCCCCTGCGCCCGACCCGATACGCGTAAGCTGCGCCAAGAAGTATGACCACCGCCAGGACCGCCAAGCCGACCAGCCCCGAGGACAATGTCATTCCCTCATCCGCGAGCCACATCCAGACGGCCGCCACGCCCGCGATGACCTGCAGCGCGAGGCCGGTGCGCAACGCGCCGCGTTGGAAGCGTGTCACGTCGACGTGGGCGAAGAAAAGGCGGTCCGCCACGAAGGCCACCAGCAAAATCAGGCCAGGAACGGCGGGAAGGATGTAATAGGGTTTCTTAAACTCCATGAGAGACATGCTCAACGTCCCCAGGAGCACCCACAACCCGGCGAACAAGAGGGGCCGATGATACCGGGCATAACGACGCATCCAGGGGGCGGCCGCGGCCTCAAGCACGAGAAAGGTCCACGGAACCACAAGGCTCCCCACAATCGGGAGGTAGTACAGGATCGAGCGATGGCGCGTGTCGGGGAAATCACCCTTCGCCCGCTGGAGGAATTGCCAGTTCCACAGATCCCAGGCGTGCGGGTATCGGTCCGCGACGGCCAGCATCCAGGGAACAAAGACCATCGCGAAGAGTGCGATGCCGGGTATGAACCATAGACGGGTGAACACTCCGGCCGTTTGCCGGAGGAAGTCGCGCAGGAACAGCGCCATCGCCCTCCTCGAACCTGCAGCGCCGTTTCGCGCGATCAGCCGCAGCGGGCGATGCACGTACCACCACACCGCCAGAGGGAATCCCACCAAAGCCACCGGCGCCGGGCCTTTGGCGAGCATGGCGAACCCCAGCGCCAGGTAGAATCCGAGACTGTGGAGAAGGCGTGCGGCGGTGGAGCGACCGGTGGCCGCAAACCAGAAGTGATAGTACGCCCACACGCAGCAGAACGTCAGCGGCATCTCGGCCGTGGCGTTGGGGGCGTAGAGCAGGAAGGCCACACTCGTGCTGACGACAACAGCCGTCACCAGCCCGGCACGCGGACCGAACATGCGCGATCCGAGATGCCACAGCAGGAGGATGCTGCCGAACGCACACAGCGCCGACGGAAGCCGCGCTGCGCCCGCGGTCACCGGCAAGCCCGTCGCGGGGTCATTGCCGAACAGATAGGAGGCCCCCGCCACCATCCAAAAGGGAAGCGGCGATTTGCGAATGAAGGGCGTCTCGAGGAACTGTGGGACCAGCCAATCGCCGGACCTGCGGATGTCCCGCGCCGACTGGGCGACGATGGCCTCATGATCGCCCAGCGCGGGTCCGCCCCACACGCCCCCAAGGCACGCCGCCAGCGCCAGGATCAGCACGGCGGTTTTCATCGTCATAGAGGGCCGGTCGGCGATGTCCGATCGGGCAGAGGTCAAGGTCATCCACCGAATGATCCGTCCGCTCCTCCACTTCGTCAACGCACCGCCCAGGAGGTACCTGTTTTAGCGTCCCAGCGGGACGCGATGAGAATAGCCCGGCGTTTTCAACGCCGGGAACCGATGCACGGACGAGCCTAGTGCCATAGGCACGGCTGAAGCGCGATCGATGCGACGGCAACCCCGCATTGAAGGTAGGACAGTAGTTCGCGCAGTGCGGACTACATCAATCGTTTCGGTTGGAGCGTCTCAACCAGCCTATCGAGAAATCCCGTCTGCGTAGGCAGGATCTTCTGTCGCGCCTTGTCCAGGTCAAAGAAGGCAGCGCGGTCGATCTCCGGAAACTCCTGCATCTTCCCGGACTTTGGCGGCCATTCCATGGCGAAGGTGTTGCTGCGAATCCCGTCCGGGTCACAGTCACCCTCGAACGCCCAGGCGTAAACCAGCTTGCCCGATTTCTGCTTGACACTCCCCAGGGCAACGAGTGGCCCTGTGGGTTTGAAGCCCAGCTCCTCCTCGAATTCGCGACAGCCGGCGGCCTCAAGCTCCTCGCCCTCGGCGACCTCGCCTTTGGGGATGCTCCAGGCTCCGTCGTCTTTGTTCTTCCAGAACGGCCCGCCGGGATGGACCAGCAGGACTTCGACCTGCCCGTCGCGCACCCGATACATCAGCAGCCCAGCGCTGACCTTGGCCATGCAGACGATCGTAGCAGCAGGCAATCCGAGCCGCGACTCGATCCGAGCCGCGACCGGAAGGGAGCGGATGACTTCGCCCGCCGCACGGATTGGTCGTGTCGCTTCCGCTCCACGCTCGGATCAGACCCGTCGACTCAGTCCGAGCCGCGCCAATCCGAGCCGCGACCGGAAGGGAGCGGATTGTCGGCTCACCGCGCGGCTGATCGTGTCGCTTCCGCTCCACGCTCGGAT
>SBAX01000411.1 GCA_005240095.1 Phycisphaera mikurensis | reverse complement strand
GGCGAGGCGATGTCGTGTACGGCGACGTTTTTCAATCTCGACGGCTTCGAAGATTCGCTGCGGCTCCTGGAAGCATATGACATTGTGAACGGCTCGGTGCGCGTGCCTGCGGTGGGGAACCTGCCGATCATCGCGGTTTCGGGCAATGCGGCGTGCACGAACAGCGGCGGGGTGTGCAATCCGGCAAACGGCGTGAACTGCGAATTCCCATGCCTGGTCTGCACGGCGGGGGTTTCGGACACTCAGGATGGCTTGAGTTGTCCAGGCTTGCCGGGCGCTGGCGCGGTCCGCGTCCGACAGAACCAATACATCGTTCAGCCGTCGGACGTGGGGTCCCTTTCGGACACCCTTCAGTTCGTGTTCGAAGATCTATGCCGAAGCGGATGCACGAATTGTCCACAGACAGCGCTTACCACCGAGGCCGGCTCGAAGACGTCGGTTCCGGATTGTAACGACCGGGACGACTGCTCGATTGACTGTTGTTCACTGGGGATATGCTCGCATCCGAGCAGCTGCGTGGGGGCCACGTGCCGCGACGTGAACGGGGACATCACGACCTTCCCACCGATCAATTGCGATGACCAAAACGCCTGTACCACCGATGCCTGCGTTCAGGACAAGAACCAAGGCACGGATTGCTGCTCGCATACGCCGGTGGTGTGTTCGGAGAAGGAATGCTATGCGGCGACCTGCGATGCGGCGTTCGGGTGCCTGTACGCGCCGGACTGTCGCGAGGGGACCGAATGCTGCCCGGATGACGGGAACGTGTGCACCGTAGAGGGCTGCGATCAAGCCACGGGTCAATGTACCAGCACCCCGGTGGTGTGCCCGACGCGCGACTGCTTCACAACGGCTTGCGACCCGGTTCTGGGCTGCGTCGACACGCCGGACTGTCGCGCCGGGACAGCCTGCTGCCCGGATGACGGGGATGCCTGCACCGTGGAGAGCTGCGATCAGGCCACGGGGCAATGTACAAGCACGCCGCTGGTCTGCCCGACGCGCGACTGCTTCACCACGGCCTGCGACCCGGTTCTGGGCTGCGTCGACACGCCGGACTGTCGCGCCGGGTCAGGCTGCTGCCCGGATGACGGGAATGTGTGCACGGTGGAGGCCTGCGATCAGGCCACGGGCCAATGTACAACGACTCCGGTGGTCTGCGAGCCGCGCAACTGCTTCACGGTGGTCTGCGACCCGGTGCTGGGATGCACGTACACGGCGGACTGCCTGGCGGGGGTCGATTGCTGCCCGGATGACGGGCAGCCCTGCACGATTGAATTCTGCAACGAGCAGACGCGGGTATGCGAACAGGAGTGCGACACGCCGGGGATCACGTGTCCGCCGGATCGGGAGTTCGAGTGCGATGCGGTGGGTGAGTTTGGCGATCCGGTGGTGGACGACGACTGCAGCGTGAACCCGACGTTCGCGTGCACGGAGGAGGTCACGCCGGGGAAGCTCCCGCAGGAGAGGAGCATCCGGCGTACGTGCAGGACGACGAACGATTGCGGCAATTCCGCGGAGTGCGTGCAGCAGATCGAGATCGTGGACACGACCCCGCCGGAAGTGGAATGCCCGGGCTGCAGCTGCGATGGAGGATTGCCGCCACCGGTCCAGTTTGAATGTGAGGCGGACGGGAGCTATGAGTATCCGCCGCCGGTTGTGACGGACAACTGCGACGAGTCGCCGGACGTGAAGATCAACGTGGTCACGGTGGTCAACGACTGCACGCCGCCTTCGACGGCAGGGGTCACACCACCGCCGAGGCTCACGGTCACGCGGACGATCACGGCCAGCGACGGGGACGCGACGGCCACGGCCACCGGCGACGGGCCGAACATCACGGAGTGCATCCAGTACATCGAGATCCTCGACCGAACGGACCCCGTGCTGGTGGGCTGCCCGCAGGAGCCGATCCGGCTGTGCTCGGGAGAGGTGCCGGAGTTCACGCCGCCGACGTGCAAGGATACCTGCGGCGAATGCACCGTGGAGTGCACGCGGAGCGACGGTCAGCCGCTGGACGCGCCGGTGCGTGTCCATGTGCTGATCACGTGCGTGGCGTATGACGAGTGCGAGAACGCGTCGGTGCCGTGCGAGATCGGCGTGGAGTTCGAGGAAGACTGCTTCGTGGAGATCCCGACGGTCTCGGAATGGGGGCTGGTGGTGCTGACGCTGCTCTTGCTCATCGGAGCGAAGATCCACTTCGGGAGCCGCCCGGAGCTGGAAGCGGTCTGAGCGAAACAATAGGCGGTATTTCAACGCCCGCGCTGTGCCTTTGGCTATCGCGCGGGCGTTTCTTGCGCAACGGGAGTGTCGCTGAGGCAAGAGGAAGGTTATCGACCTTGGCCGTTTGTGAGGGGGTCGCGTATGATCGGCCCGTACGCTGCGGCCGGCGGGGCGCGGCGCATGAGTCGTGACGAGTCGGGGCCGCGATAGCCGTGCAAGATCAATCCAAGCCACCGTCCGGGCCGCAGCCGGTCAGCCCGGGAGACAAACCTTCAACGGCACCGGCCCGCCCGCGGCGGTCGTGGTTTGCCACGCATGGGCGGGACCTGCGGTTCCTGGTGGTTTTCGGCCTGCTCATGGGCGTCTACTACGTCGTGACGGAGGCCGTGCCCGCGGTGAAGGAACGGTTCTTTCCGTGGTACCTGCGGTTCAACGCGGACCTTTCCGTGGGGACCCTGAACACGTTCGGATACAACGACGTGAGCCGCAGCGGCACATACTTGAAGTCCTCCCGGGGGTCGGTATCGGTGGAACGGGGCTGCGATGCCGCGGCACCGACGGCACTGTTTGCGGCGGCAGTCCTGGCGTCACCGCTTCCACTACTGTCCAAACTGCCCGCGGTGGTGGTGGGGGCGCTGATCCTGGCGATTGTGAACGTGGTTCGGATCATTACGTTGTTTCTGAGCGCCGCCCATTGGCGGGCGGCGTTCGACATTCTCCACCTGGAGGTCTGGCAGGCGGCGTTCATCGTGCTGGCCCTGGTGTTGTGGGCGGTGTGGGCGACGTGGGCCACGCGGCGTCAGCGAAGACTGGCCCATGTTTGAGCCCAAGGCCATCCTGCGTTTCGCGGCGATTCTGGTCGTCGTTTTTACTCTGCTGAGTGTGCCTTGGCCGGGGTGGAGGCGGACCTACGCCGCCTACTTCCGCTCCTATGGTGATTTTCTCTTTGCGGAATCATCGCTGCTGGCGCCGGGGAAGGCCCGGTTTCTTGAATTGAGCTCACCGACGTTGTTCGAGGACCTGGACGCGATCACTCCCGGGACGCTGCCCCGGCGGTACAAGCTGCCCGAGCCGGAAGACCGCAAGGACACTCTGGCGGTGCTGATGAACAAGGACGTGCCGCAGACGTTCGGGGTCAGCGCTACGAGCAGCATTCCTATGGGGCTGTGGCCGACGGCGATGGTGGCGGGACTGGCCTTGGCTACGCCGATCCGCTGGTGGCGAAGGCTGATCGTGCTGGCTGTCGGATTGGTCTTTGCCCATGCCTTCGTGGCCGTGCGGCTGACGCTATTGCTGCTCAAGAACGGTCTTGCCGATCCTGCCAAGCGGTATCATGTATTCGCGCCAAATGAACGATGGCATGCAATCTTGCGCGGAGCGGGCGAGGTGATCTCCGATTGGAAGATCGCCGACGCCGTGTGGCCCCCGCCTGAGGCAATCTTGGGCAGAGTGTTGAAGATTGCCGACGTCTTGTGGCGCCTGCCCGAGGCAATCCTGCGGGGAGCAGATGAAGTGATCTGCGATGATCCGACGTTCTCTTTCGTCGCTCCGGTGTTCCTGTGGCTTGTTGCCGTGTTTGTGGTTCAGCTTTTTGGGCGGCGCGCTGCATCGGAGGGATTGGCGTCCGAAGACGCATAGGTCGCAGAAAACGAAGGTGTACGTCCCTCATGCGGCATACCCATCGCACGGCCGCGGGCACGCTTTTGTCCACAATGTAGAGCAAGTCTAGCTCCGTGACAGTCGCTACTGCGCCCTTTCAGGGCTCGACGGTTTTCACCCGGCAACCCAGGGCGTTGCCCTGGGCTGACTTATGTCGGCCCTTCGGGCCTAGGGTACGCCAAAGTAGATGAATGCGTGTCGGTGTGCTGGTGGCGGTGATCCTCGCCGCCGCCTGCGGGGTGGCCGATGAGGCTGGTGAGCCACATGACCAGCAGGCCGGTGAGCAGGGCGGCGGAGAGCTTGTGGCGGTCGTGGGCGTGGAAGTGCAATTCGGGCAGCAGATCTGTGAGGGCGATCGCCAGGAACGTGCCGGCGCTGAAGGCGAGGGTGTAGCCCACGAAGGTGGATGGTTCGCCGATGGAACCCCGCGTAGCCGCGAAGGCCAGCGCTCCCAGGGGAACCAGCCCTGCATAGAAAAGCTGAATCAGCCAGAGGTTCCCGCGGCGCACGCCGCTGTTCAGCAGCAGCACCGACACGGAGAGCCCGTCGAGCGGTTTGTGGATCAGCACGGACAGGAAGACCGCCACACCGAGGGAGCCTCCTGCTACCGAGCTCCACGACCCGCCGGCCGATGCCCCAATGGCTACGCCGTCAAAGAAGGAGTGAATCGAAAGGGCCAGGATGGCCACGACGCCGGTTACCAGGGGGCGAGCGTGGACGTGAGGATGCGCTTCGGGGTGTTCAAGGGGCAGGTGGAGGGACTCCGGGGGATCGGAGTGGGCATGTGCCGGAGGCGAGTGCTCATGTGAGTGTGAAGCATGCGAATCCCCGAGAGGTTCGTGGCTGTGGGGGGCGAGGTAGCGCTGGAGGAAGAAGACCAGGCCGATGCCCACGACTGTGGGGAGGCCGAAGCCGGCGTGGATTTGCTCGGCGGATTCGGGGAGGAGATGGAACATGGCCGCCCCGAGGAGGGCTCCGGCAGCCAGGCTCAGGTAAACCTGGAGCTGGGCGTGGCCGAGGCGGAATCGCAGGGGCACGGCCGCACCGGCCAGAGACAGCAAGGCAACAATCAGGGCATATACCATGGGCGGGTGGGATTATTCCTATTCGCGCGTCGGGGGCAACTCGCGTGGCGGCACGGGTGTACGCCACCCGGCCGAGCGCCTTGGCTTGTGAGCGTCCGCGCGGGCTGAAACCCGCGGCTCGCCACGGGCGGCGAACATCCTGAACCCCAGACGGTATAATAGATAAGACTCATCGCGAGGAAATTCATGCCGAAAGCAGCCAATCCGACAACTATGCAGCTCAAACAGCTCCTGGAAGAGAGCACCATGCCGTCTGCACCACAGCTTGTGCTACACGGGGCGGAGGGGGACGTGCAATGCCTGGCCTGCGGGCACCGGTGCTGGATCAAGCCGGGGCGCAGCGGGGTGTGCCGGGTGCGGTTTAACGCCGGCGGCGAGCTGCGGGCCCCGTCGGGGTATGTGGCCGGGGTGCAGATCGATCCCATCGAGAAAAAGCCGTTCTATCACGCCTATCCGGCGCGGGACGCCCTGTCCTTCGGGATGCTGGGGTGCGACCTGCACTGCGGCTACTGCCAGAACTGGGTGACCAGCCAGGCCCTGCGGGACGACGCGGCCGTCGCCCGGCCGAACTTCGCCAAGCCCGAGCGGCTCATCGAGCTGGCCGTGAGCCAGGACATCCCGGTGATGGTCAGCACCTACAACGAGCCGCTGATCACCGCGGACTGGGCGGTGGAGATTTTCAAGCTGGCCGAGGCCGAGGGCATCGTCTGCGGGTTTGTGAGCAACGGCAACGCCACGCCGCAGGTGCTGGAGTTCATCCGGCCGTACGTGGATTTGTACAAGGTCGATCTCAAGGGCTTTGACGACAAGAACTACCGCAAGCTGGGCGGGGTGCTGCAGAACGTGCTGGACTCCATCAAGCTGATCAAGCAGATGGATTTCTGGCTGGAGATCGTGACGTTGGTGGTGCCGGGGTTCAATGACGGAGACGATGAGCTGAAAGGCATTGCGGGATTCCTGGCCAGCGTGTCGTGTGACATCCCCTGGCACGTGACGGCTTTTCACCCCGACTACAAGATGACTGACCCGCCGCGCACGCCCGCGGAAACGCTCATCCGGGCCTACGACTTCGGCAAGGCGGCCGGGCTGCGCTACGTCTACCCCGGCAACATCCCCAACGGCTTCGGCACGCGCGAGAACACCTACTGCCCCTCGTGCGAGAAGCTGCTCATCCGCCGCATGGGCTTCGTGGTGCAGGAAAACCGCATGAAGGGAGCAAGCTGCCCCTTCTGCGACACGCGCATCCCCGGCGTATGGGAAGAAAACCCGCCGGACCGCACCTACGGGGCGGGGATTCCGCTGCCCGTGGCGGTGGTGGATGAACGATGCGGATGAGGGGGATTGCCAATTGCCAATTGCCGATTGCCAATTGGAAGAGTAGATGCTGATGCGGCAATTCGAACCTCGAATCCGACGCCCTGCATTTTGGATCGGATTGGCGGCTTGTATTCTGACGGCTGGACTTTGGATGATGAGTCTCACTTTCCAGACCGCCTGCTCCACCGGAAAAACTGGAGTCACTTTCTTCTTACGGCGCGGGTCAGTCGGCGTATTTCGCTCAGCGGGCGTCAATGCAGGGTGGCATTTCTCTCGCTCCCAGGCCACGGCTTGGTGGTGGCCGAAATTCGGTTCAGTTGGAAAGGCTTGGTACGGATTCATCCCGTGCTGGTGTCCACTCGTTGTTTTTGCGGCTCCGACCGTCGTCTTATGGTGTCGCGCCCACAAATGTCTTGAGAACGGTTGCCAGAAATGCGGGTACGATCTGACGGGCAACGTGTCGGGCGTGTGTCCAGAGTGCGGGACGGCGGTAAGAAACGCAGAAACGCAGAAAGCAGAAACCCAGAAAACGCCGGGGAATGGATGTGTCGCCCCGTGACGGCGGCTAGCGTTGTCTTTCGTTCGATTCCTGGGCGTGCCCGTGGTGGACGAACGATGTGGATAGCGAAGTCAGTTTTTCCTCGTGGGAGCACGCAGCAGGCTGGTCTATCTCGCTATCCGTTACACTACTTGCGGTGCCTCTGCTCGAGCGCGGCGGGCTGGATAAGCTGTTTCGCTTGCGCTCTGGTGTTGGTGGCATGGATACGCAGTTCCTTCCGGCACGACTTCGTCAGCGTTGCAGGCACCGCCTCGTGGACCGCGATGGTGGAGTCGGGCTGTGGAACGATGCGCTTAGGCTATGTGCGAGGGCGCTTCGCACGACCGGTTGATGCATTGGATTGGGACCTAGATTCCCACTCCGTTCATGCATGTGGCGAGTGGACACCTGGGGGGTTGCTCCATTTCCGCTGGACGGGAGTCAATGTCGCCTATGGAATGGCCGGGATTCTGGAGTTCCCGTACTGGGCCTTGTTCGCCCCGGCTCTCGCCATACACATCGTCCTGATTCGCTTGAGGGTCCGAGTCCTCGCCGCTGCCTCGGCCTTTTTCTGCGAAAGGTGCGCTTATGACTTGACCGGCAATGTGTCGGGCGTGTGCCCGGAATGCGGGACGGCGAAACGCAGAAACGCAGAAAGCAGAAACCCAGAAAACGCCGGCGGATGGATGTGTCGCGCCCTGACGGGGGCTTGGGTTCTTCTTTCGTTCGTTTTCCCACGGCCGCCGCCGTGGGCTTTCATGTGGCGCCCCTGATGGGGCTCGAGCGAGGCACATGACTGCGACGTCTGGCAAGGTCCAAGACGCAGGCTACGCCGCTGCGGTGCTGCCTGCCTCCTGGCATGGAAGCTTCTGGTATGCGCTCCGCCGGACGCCGTGGCGAAGGACACTCGCCGCGGCGATCCTCGTTCTCCTTCTCTTGGCCATATCGTTCGCCAGGAGTATCCGCAGCGAAGACCGCATAGTCATTCCGATCGGCCCGCAATTGTGGTCGACGGTCCGGGCGCAGGGCGGGCAAGTGGGCATCCTGGTGGCAACAACGAGCGGTCCCCGGACGTTCGAGTTGGCGTCGTTTGTACGAGAAGGACCTGCGATTGACTGGCATTTGTATTCGTGGAACGCCGGTGGACAGGTTTTTCGACTCCATGTCGCGCACTGGCTGCTCGCGAGCGCGGCCGTGTCGGTAATCCTGCTATGCCACCTGCGGGGCTACCTCTGGCTTCGCGGGATGCGCGGAAACCGATGCCGCGTTTGTCGCTACGACTTGACTGGCAACGTGTCGGGCGTGTGTCCAGAGTGCGGGACGGAGATCAGAACCGCGACAGGCATGGAGCAGTCTTGAATGCCGCGGACCGGTGGGACGCTAGTTTTAGGGGCGGGGG
>SBAX01000448.1 GCA_005240095.1 Phycisphaera mikurensis | reverse complement strand
GCTTGGCTGTTCGTGGGCCGGAAAAACCCAGGGCGTTGCCCTGGGCTGATTTATGGCGGCCCTTCGGGCCTTCGCCGAAAAACCGCAGTTAGGGTCACGGGCAGGCGTTGGGGGCGGCGGGGCCGGGGAAGGGATAGCTGCCGCCCTTGAAGGCGTCGACGATGAGAGTGATGTCCAGAGCGTCGATGTTGAGGTTCACGCCCTGGATGGGCTGATTGGCGTAGACGTCGCACCAGGTGCCGGGCGGCGAACCCGGCAGACTCTTGAAGCGGTTGACCATGCCGACGACGTCGATGGCGCTGACGAGGCCGTCGGCGGGCGTGCCGCCATTTCCTACGACGTCGCCCCAGGTGGGCGTTGTGGCCAGCACGAGTGGCGGTGAATACGGCCCGGCGGGATAGTCCACGTCGGCGATGGCCTCGATGGTGTAGCTCGCGCAGGGGACGATGTTGCAGTCGGAGACGTGCACCATGGCGTCCCAGGTGTCAAAGTGCGGCGTGGCCTGCAAGCGATGCACGCCGGTGGCCGTGGTTCCCTGCATGACTTCCGGGCCCACCCACATCTGCACGCCGTTGAAGGCGGAGAAGTCCGCTACCTTCGGGCAGTCCGCGGGCCCCGGCATGGCGCTGAGTGTCACCCGCAGGGCGAGAACATCGCTTCCACACGAGGCCGCCGGCGCTTCAAACGAGAGGAAACGATTCTTCGTGGCGTAGCAGGCTGAGGGCCCCGGACAATCGTAATACATCTCAGCCAATGGGCCGGGAGCGCTCTCCGCACATCGGCAGCCGTACTCCCACATTTCAACTTCCCCATATCCTTCGCGCACTAATACCCTGCTGCGGAGAGGATCGTAGACCATCGAATGAGCCCCACGAACGTTGGGGCCGACAGCCTGCCCCCTCCTCCAAGTCGATCCGTTCCACTCCCACGTATCGGCGTAGAAACTACCGCCGTCGCAAATCGCGCCCTCCTCTCCGCCTGACAGGACCACCACGCCGCGCTCTTGGTCGAACGTCATGGCGTGGCTGCACCGCGCTATGGGCCCGCCGGTGCAGCGCAAGGTCCAAGTGGCGCCGTCCCATTCCCACGTGTCATCCAGGCTCGTATAACAGTAACCGTTCCAATCCAGGTAGTTGACGCCGCCGAATAGGACCGTCACTCCGCGCAAGGAGTCGTAGGCCATAGCATGTAGGGCGCGCGGTTCCGGTCCGTTAGTGGCCCGCAGCGTCCAGGAGACTCCATCCCATTCCCATGTGTCGCCCTTTACAGAGAAGCCCGAGCCCGATGAGTATTGGGATCCGCCGAACAGGACCACGACTTGGTGCTGCTCGTCGTAGGCCATCGCGAAATCCACAACCGGCGGCGGTCCGTCTGTGGCCGCGAGTACCCACGCCATTCCATCCCATTCCCAGGTATCGTTGTGGTACATGGTATTGGGGTACGTTCCGGAGTAACCGCCGAACAGAACCGTCACCTGCCGGCGTGAGTCATAGGCCGTGCCGTGCTGCGCTCGCGGGGATGGGCCGCTATTGGTGCGATAGGTCCAGCCACCTTCGTTCCATTCCCACGTATCGCCGAGAAAGCTCGGATAGGCCTGTCCGCCGAACATGACGGCTACGTCGCGGGTCTCGTCAAACGCCAAGGCGTGTCCCTCGCGGACGGGTGGACCGAAGCTGCGAAGACTCCACTGGGAGCCGTTCCACTCCCACACGTCTGTTTGGCCGACTCCTTTGCCATACACGACGGTCACGCCACGCGAACTATCGAAGGTCGCTTGGCCGAGCGAGTCATAGGTCGTCGGGCCGGAAGTTGCCCGCAACTCCCAGGCCTGCCCGTCCCATTCCCAAGTTTCGTCGCCACTGAGAAGCACGCTCACGGCGCGGACCGAGTCATACGCCATGGGCCCCGCCCATGGCGGCACAGGCCCGGTGGGGAACCGCTGTGCCCAAGTTGCACCGTCCCACTCCCAGGTATCTGAGTACGCGATCGGGAATGGGTCGTCCGCCGACCCGCCGAATAGAACCGTGACTGCGCGTCCAGAATCAAAGGCAAGCGAAGGACGAGACCGGGCAGTGGGGCCTGTTGTGGCACGTAGAGACCACGTCGTTCCGTCCCATTCCCACGTGTCCCTCGCAGCAGGATCGCCGCCGAAAAGCACGGTCACGCCGCGGGTACCGTCGTACGCCATTCCGTGCGTCGCGCGCGGACTGGGACCCGAATTGGTCCGCCAAGTCCAATTCGCGCCGTCATACTCCCACGTGTCAGACAGACCTCCCAAGTCCGAGTAATCTCCGCCGAACACGACTATTACCGCGCGTTGGCTGTCGTAAGCCATCGCATGCAGGTCCCGCGGGTAAGGGGCAGTCCCCAGGCGCTGCGTCCAGCTCGTTCCATCCCACTCCCAAGTATCGCTAATATCCCAGCTCGCGCGGCCACCAAACAGAACCGTCACTCCGCGACTGCTGTCGTAAGCCATTGCCGACGATTGCCGCGAAGGAGGAACGTGAGCAGGCATTGGCGACCAATCGAGGCAGCCTTCACTGCGATTGATCCAGTTAGTCCCATCCCATTCCCAAGTTTCGACTCGGCTGATGCCATAGTAACCGGACTCGCTCGGGCCCACGCCGACGAGGACACCCCGCAGTTGGTCGTACACGGTGGTACTGAATTGGAGTCGCGGCCCGTTCGCGTCTCGTAAGGTCCAGGCAGCGCCGTCCCATTCCCAAAGATCGTACGGACCGTAGGTCCCTCCAAAGAGGACGCTTGCCTGGCGCGCCGCGTCGTAGGCCATACGCCCACCGACTCGCGGCGACGGACCGCCTGAGCTGCGCATGGACCAGGCGACTCCATCCCATTCCCAAGTATCACCACAAAGTGGAGGCCAAGTAGGGGTTGAACAGCCTCCGCCAAACAGCACGGTTACACCCCGAAGAGAATCAAACGTCATGGTGTGCCCGCGGCGCGCCGTCGGTCCTGTGACCAATCGCTGTGTCCAACTCGTTCCGTCCCACTCCCAAGTGTCGTCGAAGTAACTGCTGTTGTACGCGCCACCGCCAAACAGCACGGCGACGTGTCGGAAGCTGTCGTAGGCTATGGCCGCGGCGGGTCGAGGAGCCGGGCCTCCGACCGCGCGCAATGCCCACGCGGTGCCGTCCCATTCCCAGGTTTCCGACGTCAATCCGTCAAGCGATCGGCCGAAGAAAACAGTTCGGCTACGACTCGAATCGAAAGCCAAAGTGTGGCCTGATTGCGCCGGCGGGCCGCTCTGCGCCCGCAGCGTCCAACCGGTGCCGTCCCACTCCCACGTGTCAGGTCGGTAGACCGTGCGCCCACCAATCGGGTCCCAAAGCTCTCCTCCAAAAAGCACGGTGACGCCGCGGGCGGAGTCGTAGGCCATGGCGTGGCCTGTGCGGGTGCCGGGCGGGGGGCCGGCTTCATAGGAGGTAGCGCACTGCTGGGCGGATGCGGGGGTGGCGAAACCGGCGGCGGTCAGGATGACGGCCGCTGGCGAGAAGAGCTTTCGCGCCGTGGACATGGTCGCGTCCTCTCCCGAAGACGGCGGTCCTCGAGACGACCGCCTGATCTCTTCCCTGGGAGAGAGACATTATACCACGCCAATCGATCTGGGCAACACGCGTGCGCATACAGGAGCGCGGCGCAAGTGTTTGACCCCCCTTTATCCCCCCTTGTTAAGGGGGGAGGCTGTGTGACGCCCCTTTGTCCTCCCCTGTTAAGGAGAGAGGCTGTGTGATCCCCCTGCGTCCCCCCTTATGAAGGGGGGAGGCTACTTACGGGGCGAGGTGGATCTGGACGTTGACGAATTCGAAGTCGTCGATGTCGCTGTCGCTGGGGGCGGCGATGATTTCCAGGGTGTTGGCGCCGCCGACGAGAATGGAGGGGGGGAAGGGGGCGGCGAACTCGCCGAAGCTGCCATCGTCGGGGGCTTCGTTCAGCCGCTTGCGCAAGGTTTCGCCATTGATCACGATGCGATGGTTGCGCTGCACGCCCTTGGCGAGCAGCCTGACTTCGGCGCGGTTGAATCGCGGCGGCAACTGATCCTCGGAGAGCTGGAACTCGACGGAAAAGGACGAGCCTTCGGAGCGTTTCTGAAACTGGCTGTTGATGGTGCCGTCGAAGCGGTTGTCGCCGAGGTGGTGGACGTCGGGCACGGCCTCGGTGACCAGCACGGCGGAGCTGGCGGGTTCGAGGGCGAAGTTGACTTCGAGGGTGCGGCCGAGGAGTTCCTCACGCTCGACGTTGACGCTTTTGGGGACGTAGCCTTCGAGGGATGCCGATAGAGCGAAGAACTCCGGAACCTGCGGCGCGCCCAGCATGTAGGTGCCGTCGGCTTCGGTGGTCACGGAGACCGGTTCGCGGTCGGGAAGGTCGAGGCGCACGGTAGCGCCGGGCAGAGGCCGCCCGCCGTCTGCGGCCGTCACGACGCCCCGGATGGTGCCGATGGCATCGGAGAGGTCCTCGAAGGTCGAGCCCTCTTGCGGATGGTCGGTGGAGAACAGCGGCAGATAGCGGTAGTACACTTCGAGCATGAGCGTACACAGCGCCGTCTGATACACGCGCCCGCCTACGTCGGCCCATTCGCCGTCGGGGTCCCAGCTTCCGGCGGCGCGTCCGTCCACGCGCTGATGCCCAAGGAGCTGCTCGCGCAGGGCCGCGTTCCATTGCTCCCAGGCTTCGCCCTGATGCTGGAAGAGGGCTAATGCCGCGTAGTACCAGTAGTAGGTGTTGGCTTCGTCCCAGTTGGGCAGATGCTGCATGATGTACTTGGCGGATCCCTGCATCTTCGGATGAGTGGGGGGCATGCCGAGGAGCTGCTGCACGAACATGGCCTCGGCGGTCATGCTGGGTGTGGAGTCGCGGCCGGGTTGGTAGGAATAACGTCCGGGTCTGCGGCGGTCGCTGACGCGTGCGAGCCAGGCCTTGCCGGCATCGAAGGAGGAGGCGGAGACATCGAGGCCTGCCAGGGAGGCGCTCTTGAGGGCCATCATCTGCCAGCCGAGGACGGAGGTGTCGCCGGCCTGGCCGGGGTCGTATCGCCAGCCGCCTACTCCGTGATTGCGGGCCTTCTCGATGAAGGCCACGGCCCGCTGGGCGACGTCGCGCAGATGCGAGTCGCCGGTGATGGCGAAGGCCTCCGACAAGGCGATGGTGGCGATGCCGTGGCTGTACATGGTCTCGCCGCCGCGGAGGTCTCCGTCGGGTTTCTGGCGCGAAGCCAGCCACTGGAGACCGCGTTCCACCGTATCACGGTATGGGCCGTCTTTGGCATGGGTGTGGCCTGCGCCGAGGAAGCAGAGGAGGCTCAGGCCGGTGAGGGCATTGTCGGCCTGGACGTCCGTTTCGCCGCCGCAGCCGCGACATTTGCGGTCAAAGCCGTCGGCATCCCAGCGGCCGTCGGCGCTTTGATGATCGGCGAGCCATTTGAGGGCGCTGGCGACGGCCCGTTCCGTCTGTTCGTTGCCGCCCATTCGCTCGACAATGTCCATGCGATCTTCAGCGAATCTCTGCGCATAGGGACTGTCGGGGGGCAGTTCCTCAGCGGGCATGCCTAAATCCAAGGTGGGCGCCGTTGTGGGATCGACATGGTTTGCGAGGACCAAGGGATTCTGTTGTGGCACCGTCGGCGCCGCGGCCGGAATCGGATCGCGATCAATGTTTGCCAGGCTCCGCGCGGCCTCCGGCAGATCGATCCGCCCGAGTGGCGTGGCGGAGAGGTTCGCCAGTCGCAGCACCGGCCGTTCAATCTGAGGTGCGTGCGGGCGCACGGACGGTGGCTGCGGCGCGGCGAATGCCGTCGGAGCGGGTGAGGGGGTCGGCGCGGTGGGCGCATCATCGGGCAGCGAAATGGCCAGGTGGGCTGATGTCGTCGGCGGAACCCGGCTGTTTCCGGCAGACGGTGGTCGACTCGTAGAGGGCAATGCCGGTGGCGCATCCAGGGGCTGCGCTGCGGAAGGGCCCGCCAGCGATGAAACCTGCGTGGGCGTCGACGGTGGCGGCGCGACAGTGACGCCAACCGGCAATGGCGGTGCGTTGGGAAGAGACACACTCGCTCTCGGCGCTGCGGCAGCAGTGCGGATGAGTTGCGCTTCGTTTGCCTCGGAGTGCGCAATGGCCTGGGGCATGTCGGCGGGGAGGCGCAGGTGCGGCGCAGCGGGAGTTGCCGCGGATTGCGCTAAGGTGGACGACGCCTGGCTGTGGGGCAGCGGCTGGGTGATCGCGCGGGGCGTGGCCTCGACCGCTTCTTTGGTTGACGCAAGGCTGACGGGGGACTGAAACGCCAGCGGAGTTGCGGGCGAGGGGGTCTGGATCATCGCCGGGGTGTCACTCGGAAGACCGGGAACTTCGGCGCGAGCCGGCTCGGTGCGAGGTGCCGGGTTGGGCGGCTGTGTTTCCTCGGCGACCTGATCCGGTGCAGGCGCTTCGGGGAGTCGAGTGATGACGGGGCCGGGCGATGCAGTTGTGTTCGGGCGCACGATTTCGATGGGACGGACCGTGCGGTCGATGGTTGCATCTGCGACGTCTGAAGCGGGTTCAAAGCGGGCGGTTGATTCGATGGCGGTTCGCGGGACAGTCAGGTGCACAGGGTCGGCAGCGACGGTCATTTCGAGACGGGTCTCGGCGCGCTGCGCCGCCGGCGCCGGCGCGCTGGGGATTTCGAATTGAGTGAGCGGGCCGCGAATCTGCGCGGCGATGGACTTCGCCGAGGGGGCGGCCAGGGCCACCTGGATCGGCCCGCGGCGCCCGCGGGCGAATTCGCCAATCGTTGCGGCCACTTCCAGGGCGTTGAACAGCAGCATCAGCAGGAGATGCGCCGCCAGAGATGCCAGCAGGCACTTCATCATCAGGCTCAGGCGGCGCTCCTGCATGCCGCGAAAGAGGGCCAGCAGACACAGGAGCAGCAGCAGAGCCAGAAGCGCCCAGAGCAGATTGGGGCCAACTGTTCGCCAGAAGGCGGCCCAGTCAAGGGGCTGGCGGGCCAGTTGCTCGACCTCGGTGAATACCTCGCGCGAAGTCGTGTAGTAGAGGTTGTAGTCCGGGTTTTCGGCGGGCGGGTCTTGGGTTGGACGGTCGGAACTGAAGCTCAGTCCATAGCCGCCCATGCTCAGTGCAGGGTCAAGTTCATTGGCTTGGGTATTGACTGCGTCTCCGAGGTTGGTGGGAGGGCGATACTCGCCGCGGACGCGACGCGTACGGTAGAGGTCAAATCCTCCCAGGCCGCCGGGGCGATCGGAGGCGAAATACACAAAATCCCCGAACGGGCTTACGGCGGGGGCGCCTTCGTTGTAGGGCGTATTGAGAATGGCGATGGCTTCTGCGGGCGCGAACCCCGCGTCAGTCATTGCGGCAGTGTAGAGATCATAGGTGCGATGGAATAAGTCCTCGCGGAGTGTGGCGGGCCAGGCATCAGGGTTTGGGGTTTTGGTATCGCTAGGTTGGGGACGATTCGAGGCGAAGTAGAGCAGTCGGCCATCGGGGGACAGGGCGGGGCCGTAGTCATTGAACTCGGAATTGACCGCGGGTCCCAGATTGGTGGCCGACTGCCACCCACTGTCCCCGCGGCGCGTTACCCAAAGATCGTATCCGCCCAGTCCCCCTTCTCTGTTGCTGTAGAAATACAGGGCCTGTCCGTCGGCGGAGGGCTCGGGGCCGAGATCGTCGGACTGCGAGTTTGCGCCGGACACAGGCGTGGGCTCGCTCCATCCTTCGAATGAACGGTGGGATTCATAGATGTCCGCATTCTGGCCGGCCTTGCCGCGGACGAAGAAGAGCGTCAGTCCGTCGGCGCTGAGTCGCGGCTCGTAGTCATCGGCCTCGGAATTGAGGATGCTTTCCCAGGGCTTGGCCGGCTGCCAGAGGATATCCCGCGGGTTGACGGTGGCGGTGAGAGCCCGGATTGCGTCGGCATCCGTATAGAAGGCCTGCCGGATGGGCCAGAGGCGCCAGATGCCCAGCCCGGTGAGGGCGAGGCACACGACCACAATGATGCCGACAATCACTCGCCTCATAGGCAAAACGCAGATGGCAGCGTGGCTCGATCAGTTCTCGAGAACAGTATCGAGATAGGGCTCCTGGATTCCGGAGTTCTTGCAGATATCCAACACCGCAACGATGCTCGCATAGCTGGCGGCGCGGTCGCCGCGTACGGTCACCTTCTGCTCCGGGTTCACGGCTACGGCCTCTTTGACTCTGGCGGTGAGTTCCTCGGCGGTGATCTGCCGGCCGTTCATGAAGATCAGGCCGTCGCGATCCACATTGATGACGAATTCCCGCAGGAGCGTGCTGATGGGCTCGGCGGCGCTGGCCGTGGGCAGGGCGATGCGCATCTCGCGTTCGGTCTGGTGGAATGTGGTGGCGACGAGGAAGAAGATCAGCAGCAGGAAGACCATGTCGATGACGGGGGTCAGGTCAATGGCTACGCCGGTTTCAGCTTGACTGTGTTTGATGAGCATGAGGTTCTCGCTCGATCAGGAGGCCAGGGCGACGGTCTGGGGGCGCCCGTCGCCCTCCTCGACGGGCGCAACCACCGCCTGCAGGCGCGCCGAAGTCGCAGAAGTCATAATCACGGGACGCGGCGGCGCCTGACCTTCTACGAATTCCATGACCAAACCGTCCATTTCGTGAACCAGGGCATCAACACGCGACGAAATCCAGTGGTAGGCAATCAGCGTGGGGATCGTCACCATCAGTCCGGCGGCGGTGGTGATCATGGCCTCGTAGATTCCTTTGGCGAGCAGTTCCGTCCGGCCCAGGGCCTCGGCGGAGGTGGCCACGGTCTGAAATGCGGTGATCATTCCGGTGATCGTGCCGAGCAGACCCAATAGCGGCGCGACTGAGGCGATGACAGAGAGAAGCCGCATGTGTTTCCGCAGGAGAGCGACTTCACGCTCGCCGGCTTCCTGGATCCGGCGCTCGAGGACTTCGGTGGGCTCGCCGAGCTTCTTGATCGCAAGGCTCAAGACCCGCGCGATGGGGCTGTCATCGCGCCCGCAGTATTCCAGCGCTGCGGACCGATCGGCGGTGCCTTGCGACATAAGAGGCAGGAGACCGGGGAGGAAACCTCGCGGCACGATGTTGCGGCGGCGAAGTGAGATCATCCGTTCAACGATCACGGTCAGAGCGACCAGGGAACAGATGCCGATGGGGATCATGACCGGGCCGCCTTTGACCACGAAGTCCCACACGGACTGGACCTTCGTCGCCTCGGAGGCCGTCGCAGCCTGTCCGGTTGCCTGAGCGAGAACGGCTGCCGCGCTATAGAGGCTCGTGAGGGCGTTCGTCATGGCAATGCTCCATTGAGTGAGGTCCCTACCGGCCTGGAAGAGCTACGGCAGAGGACATTTCGGAAAGGCGTTTGGCGGCCATTGCCGCCCACTGAGTGTCCTTGAATTTCTCCTCGACCTGGATCAAGTGCGTACGCGCCTCGGCGATCTTGCCCAGTCGTTCAAAACAGCGCGACGCCTCGAACAGTGCGGCGGCGCTCCACTCGGGATACGCATACAGGATGTCCACCTTGAGCAGCTCGCGAACGGCGTCCTCGTATTTCTGCTGGGCGAAGAGGCACTGGCCGATCTGGAACTGGGCCCGCGCCGCGGTTGGTCCCTGGTGGCCGGCGACGACAAGCGAGTAAGCGGCGATGGCCTCGTCGAATCTCTTCTGGTTTTCCCTGGCCCAGCCGAGTCCGAACTGTGCCTGATAGGCTGCGTCGTTTGTGGGGTAGCGATCCAGATAGGTATTGAAGGATTGCTCGCTGAGTGCCCAGCGCTGCAACGCGGCCAAGCACTCACCGAGACGCAGCAGAGTCGGAGCAAACACGGGATCGTCTTTGAATTCCTTTACCACCCTCGTGAACTGGGCGACGGCTTTCTCATAGCGATTGAGTTTGTAGGCCGCTTCGCCGGCGTAGAAGCTCGCCGCGGGGGCCAGGGCGCTCTTTCCATACAGAGATAGGAACTCATCCAGAAGCGCGATTGCCTGTTCGAACTGCGACAGTTCATAGTGTGCCATTGCGAGCCGGTAGGTGCATTGCTCGGCCACCGACGCTGCGACTTCGCTACTGCGCGTCGACAGAGCATCCCGTAGCTTGCTTAAGGTGGCCACGGCGCGATCGAATTGTCCGGCCTTGCTCTCTAGTCCGCCGAGCTCAAGCAGGGCATGAAGGTCGTAAGGCGCGGGCGATGGTTCTTTCAGCACACTGCGGAAGGCGTCCGCGGCATCTTCGTTGCGGTCAAGGGTGAGCAGGCACCAGCCCTTCTCATAGGCGAGGGCGGCGCGCAGCGGGGAGGGAAGCTCAGGCGCGCTCGGGTTGACTGACTTCATGGCCGCAAGGGCTTCCGCGCAGCGGTCCTGGCGGGCGATGGCGATGGCGAGGCGCAGCTCGGTTTCCTTGGCGCGGGGCCCGGCGGGGTGACCGGTGAGGTAGCTTCGGTAGGCGGACTCGGCGTCGGCAAATCTGCCGTTGCTCATCAAAGCCTGGGCCTGCTGGAAAACGGCGTCGCCTCTTAGCCCGTCATCTTTGGCGGCGCCGGCCAGCTTCGCATAGACCTCTGCGGCCTTGTCGGACTGGCCGCGGGACGCCGCAATGGCCCCAAGTTGACTCAGAGCGTGGGCGGCGAACTGCGTATCGCGACCCTGGGCGACGACCGCTTCGAACGCCACAACCGCGTCGTCGAGTCTCTTGAGCGCCGCAAGGCACTGGCCCTTCTCGAACATCGCCTGAATCCGGTGGGGGCTGCTGCTAAAGCGATCGAGTAGTCGTGCGTAGTCCGCCAGGGCGTCGTCGAATCGTTCCTCCCGCTGCTTGCACAACGCCAGCTTGAGCAACGCGTCATCGGCCGACGGGACATCGGCATCAAACTTGAGGTATTGGGTGAATCGTACTTCTGCTTGCTTCCACTCGCCGCGATGAAAATGAATGTCGCCCAGAGCCACCAGGGCGGGGCGAAAGAGCGCATCCTCCCCGGCGATCGAAGCGACGTGTTCAAGCCAGGCGGCAGCTTCATCGAATTGCTCCAGCCGGAAGAGGGCAAGCCCCAGCCGGAACTTGGCTTTGGCGGCTTGCGGGTCTGAAGCATGGTTCTCGATGAAGTGCTTGAAGCCGTCCGCGGCGCGTTGGAGCTGGCCGGCGACGAAGTCGTTCTCCGCCGCCAGGAAAGCTAACTCTACCACGGCCTCGTGCCGGGGGTATTCCGCCACGAAGGCCGCACAATATGAGCGGCTGCTTTCGTATTGCCCCCGCTGGTGTTGGGTCGTGGCGAGCAGTCTGAGCGCCGGGGCGGAGAGTTCGTGCTCCGGGAAACGCTTGCGGAACTCGAGCAAGCCGGCGATCGCATCTTCGTACTTTTGAGCCCGGTGCAGGGCGATGGCGCGATCGTAGGTCATCTCCGCCAGGATGGCGCTCGTCGGGTGTTTGGAGACGGCGCGGGTGAGGCGGTGGGCGGCGGCCTGCGGATCGTCGAGGCGGAGCTCGCACTTGGCGGCCCAGAACTCCGCTTCGTCGCCAGGCGGGGAACTGGTGAGTCCTTCGAATGCGGCCAAGGCTCGACGGAAATCGCCCTCTTCGAAGCGGATCTGCGCCCGCTGAAGGCGGGCCTGCGGGAGGTGCGGGCTGTTCGGAAACTGCTCGATGAGGCGATCCAGGGTTTTCGCCGCTTCAGCGTAGTCTCTGCGGCCAAAGAGCAGCGAGCCCAAGTTGGCCAGAGCGTCGGGTGTGGACTGACCGCCTGTGGTCAGGGTCCGGCGATACTGCTCGATGGCCTTGTCCGCGGCGCCGTCACGTTGGAGGCACTGAGCCAACATGAGCGAAGCGGTCTCGGCGAAGGGCCCCTTGGGGTAGCCCTTGACGATGGCCTCGAACTTCTCGGCGGCGTCTGAGAAGCGGCCCAGTTCAAGGAGCGAAAGCCCCCAGAAGTGCAGGACACGCTCGCGAAGTGGGTTTTCCGGCCAGCGGGCCTCGAATTGCTTGCAGGCTAAGGCAGCTTCCTCATGCCGTTCCAGCAGGAAGAGCGCCTCGATGGTGCCCGCGGCGGCATCATCGGCCAATTCGTGATCGGCAAACCGCTGCTCTACTACACGGAAGGACTGGACGGCGGCGTCGTTTCGCTTGAGTGACAGCTCGCACTGCCCGGCGATCGTCCAAACCTCAGGCCCATACGCGAAGTCTGCTTGTTGGCGCAGCGGGTCCAACTCGGTGAGGGCCTCGTCGAAGCGGCTTAATCGAAAGAGGCTAACGGTCAGTCCGTAGCGCGCCAGCGGGGCCTTGGGATGGTCCACAGCTGTCTGGAGAAACTTGCGGTATTCGGCGACGGCCAGCTCGTACAGACCGCGATTGAGCAGGCCATTGCCAGTCAGATACTCGCGAAGGGCCGGGTCGTTGGCGTTTTCCGCTGCGGAGGACTCGGCCCTCGCGGGCATCGCCCAAGCCGTCACCAGCGCGACGAGGCAGGCTCCATTCGCGCACCACTTGGTTCTTTGAGCGAGCATCTGGTATTCCTTGAAGGTCGCGTACGCGCAGAACGTCCCCGCCCGAGCGCCGCCACCGCTGCGACGACCGTATATTGGCCGCTAGGTGAACGTTATTGTGGGGCTATCCGGTGTATCTTCGGGGCTCGTCCCAGGGCAGCTGACTCCAAGCGCCGCCCACAAGGGGCGACGCTACAGTTCTCTCATCAGGTCTGGCGGCTACTCTTCGTCGTCAGGCGATTCGACCGCACTTTCCTCGGAATCCGCCTCGTCGTCATCCGACTCCAAGGCTTCAATGAGTTCTTCGTCCAATTGATCGAGGGACGCGTGGCTGCCGTTGTCGTCGCCGTTCTCTTCGGCTTCCTGCTCGATCCGGCGAAGTTCCTCTTCCAGTTCCTCCAGCCGTTCTTCGGCCTCATCGGCCTCATTCTCCGCCTCGCGGGCGCGATCCTCGATGGCTCGGGCCTGGTCCTCCAGGTGAGCCCGCTGCTGCTCAATCACTTCCGCCTGGTGACGCAGAGCCAGAGCCTGACGCTCAATGTCCGCGCGTCGGTCGCGTTCTTCGACTCTCCCAGCTTCGCGTTCCAACTCTTCAGTCTGTTCGCGAACCCGCTGGGCCTCATCGGCCAGGTTCTCGGCCTGGTCGGCGAGGTTTTCTGCCTCGCGACTTAGAGCTTCCTGTCTTTCAGCCTTGGCGGATGCTTCATAGCGAATCTCCTCCATGCGAGCGCCGGCCTTGGAGCGGCGCTTTTCGAGCTTCTCCATGGCCTTGGCCCGGCGCTTGGCGGCCTGTTCCATTTCCCGCGCCTGTCTCTTCATCTGCTGGTCGAGTTGGCGGGCCACGCGCTCCTCGGTCCTGCGGCCTTCGTCCTTGCCCTCGCGCTCGCCGACCGCCTGATTGCCGGGATCGATCATCTTCACGAAGGCGGCGAATATCCGGTGCTGGCGGGGTGTGGCCTGGACTTCGATTCCGTCCTCGAGGGGTCGAACCAGGATGGGGACGTCCGAGCGGGACATGAGGGCGGTGAGCGCCTCGAGCTTGCCCTTCGAAAGCTTATAAACCCGCGGGCTCACGTCGCCGTCGTCGGGACCGAAATCCGCCCCGAGCCCCAATCCCATTCCGGGCATCTCCGGCATGGGCGGCATGGGGGGCATCGGCGGCATGGGCGGCTGCGGTGCATGGGGTGCGCGCGGCGCCTGAGCCGCCCCCGGGGCACGCGGAGTTCGCGGGGCGCGGGGCCTGGGCGTGTCGTCGTCGTCATCGTCGTCACCGTGCTCATGACGAGCTTCCATCGTTTCCATGAGCCGGTCGAGCTTCTCATTGAGCCGGTCGAGTTCGTCTTCCAGGCGCGAGATGCGATCGTTCTCATCGCCACCCTTCCCCGAGGCGAGGGCGATGAGTGGCAGCACCTTGGCACTGATGGCCGGTGCCACGGTTGTGGCCAGAGCCTGCCGGGCGGCCATGTGCTGCTCATAGGTGCTCGCCGCTTCGGCTTCAGGGACGGGGGCTACGACCGCGGTCGCGCCTGCGGCCGCCTTGGCGGAAGCGCACGGTGCGGCTGCAACCGCGGCGGCGGCTTTGGCGCAGTCCTTCGCGCAGTCCTTGCCGCAATCCTTTCCGCAGGGCTTGTCACTTGCGCCGGCCTTGGTGAGGGCCGCGGCCTTCTCCTCCTTCGGGCAGGAACGTGCCGGCGTGGTTAACCATCCGGTCGTGGCCATGGTCAGCACCAGGACGATTCCCGGCACGGACAGTCTGGGCTTGATGCTTCCCGTCATAACCATTGTGATTCTCCTCGCAAAACGTCTGGCTCGCCCAGTCGTTACCCCGATGCCCATCGCAGGCACAGGCTGATTCACAGAACCAAGATATCGTCGCGTCACCAGCAGCGCCTCCGCATAGGCCCTTCGGGCGCGGGGCATCAGCGTGGTGACCCATGCGTCGCAGCAGACTTCGGCTTCGGCGTGGAGTCTTCGCCGCACCCACCACACCAGCGGGTGCCACCAGTACAGACTTCCCAGGAGGGTGTCGGCCCATCGCACCCAATGATCGCGGCGACGAACGTGGGCCAGCTCGTGAAAGACCACCGCCCGGCGTCCCGCGGCGTCGAGCTGGGACCACAACAGGGTGGGAAGCACCAGCCGAGGCCGCCAGCTGCACCAGATCATTGGCGAGATGCGTCCTTCGACCATCCAAGTGGAGGGGGCCTGCCGCAGACCCAATTCCCGCGAGGCCGCCTCCACGACGCGAACGACGGACTGCGGCGCCGGGAGCGCGGAAGCGAGTCGAATGCGAAACACGATCATCCGAACGCTGGCCAGAAGCAGGATGAGCGCCGTTCCCACGATCCAGACTTCCACCGGCAACGGCGGCATGTTGGCAAGGGAATCGCGAACATCAACAACTCCGGCGACCCACGTTCGCCAGTCGCTTGTCTCGGACTCAGCGGAGGACGTCGGTGGCACCGCGGGCTGCGTGGTGGCGACCAGCGGAGCGTTGGAGTCAAGTGCGATGTCCGGAACGCGGGCCGCCGAGGGTTGTTCCTGCGCCTTCTTGGGGTCTTGAAATGTTGGACTGACGGCGGCGGTCGACTCTGCGCCTGCCAGTTCTACCTCGAGATCGATGACCTCTTCATCGTCGGACCTCTCCCAGCTTTCGGGTGACCGAGGCGGAATCGACGAAGGACGATGCTTGCTTGGGGAGAAGCGCTCTCTGGGGCCATCCTCGGAAAGCGGTCCGCCGGCGGCGGTCGCCTGGGCGAGCATTTCCGGCGAACGCGTCGCCGGTCGGACCACTGACCTTGGTGAAGGAGGAGTAGAGGTAACTGTGTGGGGCGCCGTTCCAACGGGGTCCTTGCTCGCATAGGACGTTGGACGCGGCGTGCCGGACGTATCAGTCGAGACCTTCGCCGGCGATTCGCTTGCACGGCGGATGGTGTCGGCGAGAGGATTCAAAGCCTCTCGCAGTGTATCGATCGAAAGCGCCGGCCCTTGCTGAGTCTCTGGGGGGCCGACCAGGTCCGTCCAGACCGCAGGCAGCTCCTTGACGACCGCGGCCAACTGTTCGCGGGGCGGCTCGGGGAGCACTGGCGGCACGAAGAACCACCCCAGCACGACCAGCCAGAGCGTGTGTCGCGTTGCCGGGCGGCAGGGCAGGACCTTCGTGGCTACGGTGGTGAGCACCACGAGGGGCACGGCCGCCAGACCGTTTCGCCACAACACGTCGGAAGCCAGGGAAACCCACTCGGCCATCCCGCCGTCTCCCGTCGTGGTCACGAGCCAAAGGCTCGAGGACACACGTACGACTGAGACTTCGCTCGTTGCTCGCGAGAACTACTCGCGGCTCGCCGCGTCCAATCGTTCGATCAGCTTTTGCAGCTCTTCGATCTCACTGGGTGTTAACCGTTCGGTCTTCACCAGTTGCAGCACCAACGGGCCGGCCGCTCCGTCGTAGAGCTGCTCCACGAGATTCTTCAATCGCGATTGTGTCACCCGCTCCCGCGACACCCGCGCCCTGAAGACGTGGGCGAGGTCGGATTTGTCGCTGGTGACGTAACGCTTCTGCTCCAAACGGGTTAGCAACGTCTGCACCGTGGTGTAGGCGACCTTGCGACCGCGATCGTGCAGGTGGCCAAGCACCTCGCGCACGGTGGCGGGCCCGACCTCCCACAAGGCCTTGAGCACTTCCAGCTCGGCGCTACCCAGTACTTGCTGTTGTCGTACGGCCATTACGCCTGTTGCCGATCGCTCGCCAGACTCCCTGACCCACCCTGGTCCCAAGCCTCCTACATCCGTCGGACATAGCCTACTACATTTGTCGGAGAAGTCAAACGGAAAAACTCCTTTTACAAGACCCGACAACTCGCAAGGAGATTCGCAGGTAAACGCTCGATATTGCGGGGCGTGTGATTTAGTGCAATCGCGTTAGACGCCCCTCGATCCACTCGGAGACGATCGTGGCGCCGTTGTCGAGGTTCGACAAGACCGCCACGGTGTAGCCGCTGTCGACGTAAATGCTGAGGTTGGCATTGATCCCGGGGAAGCCGCCGCTATGGCCGACGCGGCGGTCGCCGGGATCGCCACGCAGGCCGAAGCCGTAGCCGTAGTCCGGGGACTTGGGCTTGGGCGACCACATCGTTTCCAGCGTCGGGCGGCGGCTATTCCACGGTGGACGACCTTCT
>SBAX01000266.1 GCA_005240095.1 Phycisphaera mikurensis | reverse complement strand
GACCTGCTGGGGCTCGGGGAAGGCGAGTCGGGAATTCCTCTACGTCGATGACGCCGCGGATGGAATCCTGGCTGCTGCGGAGCGCGTCGACGAGCCGACGTCGATCAACCTGGGCACCGGGCGGGAGACGACCATCGCCGAACTGGCGGCGATGATCGGTAAGCTTGTCGGCTTCACCGGGCGTATCGAGTGGGACCGCTCGCGCCCGGATGGGCAGCCGCGGCGGCGGCTTGACGTTGGCCGTGCCGAACGGATCCTCGACTGGCACGCGAAAATCGATCTGCGCGCGGGACTTGAGCAAACGATTGCCTGGTGGCGGCAGCAGCGGCACCAGGGATATCAGGTCGCGGCGGCGTCCCACGGCGGGCACCAGACGGGCCTTTAAGGCACACACGAAGTTACAACTTGCTGGGGGCGGTATTGTGTTCTACAATTCCAAGCGGCGTCATGAGGGGTACGCTAGGCGTGCGCCGATCGTGAGGCTTAAAGATGTCATCTCATCGTCAATCTAAAGAGGGAAAGATGCGGATTCTGATGCCGTGGGGCCTCGTGTTGCTGGCGAGCGCTCTGGGCTTGCAGGCCGGGGACCCCGGCGGCGCGCAGAAGACGGCGGCGATCGTGCCGCTGCACGGCGAGATCACCGATGTGACTGCGGAGAGCATCAAGCGGCGCATTGACGCGGCCATCAAGAAGGGGGCCACCACGATCGTCCTGGACCTGGACACACCGGGAGGCCTGGTGACCAGCTCCATCGCCATCGCGGACGCGATCCGCAACCTCAGCGACGTGAGGACCGTGGCCTGGGTGAACCCGGACGCGATCTCCGGAGGATCGCTGGTGGCGGTGGCTTGCGACGAGATCGTGATGGCTCGATCTTCGCGGATGGGCGATTCGCAGGTGATCATGGGCGATCTCACCGGCGTGCAGGCCGTGCCGGAGGACCTGAAGGCCAAGGCGTACTCGCCGGTGCTGCACGACTTCAAGACCTCGGCGCGACGCAACGGCTACAGCGAAGTCCTCGCCGAGGCGTTCGTCATACCTGAGCGGGAAGTGTGGTGGCTGGAGAACGTCCGCAACGGCGATCGGGAGTTTGTCTTTCGCGAGGAAAAGGAGAAGCGCCTGCACGAGGGCGATCATGCCCCGAAGGAGGGGGTGGAGAAGCCCGACATCGACTGGAAGCTGGTGGAGAGCTACTACGACGAACTGCTCAAGACGAACGTGCCAGTTCGCCAGCCGATCGACGGGGAGGACCAGCTATTGGTCGTGTCGCCGGGGGAAGCCATCGCCTATGGCTTCTGCAAGGGGATCGTCTCCGATGAGAGCGACCTGCGAAGCCGCTACGGACTCGCGCAGATCATTCGTCTGGAGCCGCTGTGGTCCGAGTCGCTGGCTCATTGGCTGACTTCGGTCTACGTGCGCGGCTTCCTGCTGATCGTGCTGTTCCTGGCGGCGTACGTGGAGTTTCACACGCCGGGTGTGGGACTAGCGGGGTTGGTGGCCCTGATTGCGTTGGCGATTTTCGTGGGAGCACCGTATGTCACGGGGCTCGCCAACGTGTGGGAGATCGTGCTCATTGCCGCGGGGTTGCTGCTGATTTGTCTGGAGCTTTTCGTCATTCCCGGCTTCGGAATCGCGGGGATCAGCGGGGTGATGATGGTACTCACCGGATTGGTCGCGACCTTCATCCCGGATGAGCCGGGGCGAACTTTCCCGTCGCTATTTCCGGCTCTGCCCACGACGCTGCACGGCCTGCGAATCGCGGTCATTACGCTGGTTTCGTCGATGACGGCCTCGCTGATCGGGATGATCATGCTCAGCCGTTTCCTTCCCCGCGTGCCGGTGTTCAACAAGCTGATCCCGGCCAATCCCACGCCGTCGCAGGTGCTGGTGGAGGATCCTTATCGCGGGGCGGCGCGGGTGGGCGACGTGGGTGTTGCGGAGGGCATGCTGCGGCCCGCCGGCAAGGCGCGGTTCGGAAGCATGCTGGTAGACGTGGTTACGCAAGGGGAGTTGATCGACGCCAGCGCGACGGTCGAAGTTATCGAACGCCGTGGGAATCGCGTCGTGGTAAGGGCGGTAAGAGGCTGACCCGTGGCGCTTGGCAGCCGAGGGCGTTACCTATTCAAGCGCCGCCCACAAGGGGCGACGCTACAGAGGTAAAGATAAACGATGTCGGAGGTCATGATCATTGCGGTGCTCTTCGGGGCTGGGGCGCTCGTGCTCATCGCCGAGCTGTTCATCCCCTCGCACGGTCTGCTCACGGTCGTGGGGCTTGGCCTGCTGACGGCGGGAGTGGTGCAGACTTTCCGCTATGGCGGCGAAAAAGCCGGTGCGATTTCGATCCTGGCTTGCCTGGTGGTGCTGCCGGCCTTCGCGGTTACGGCCATCAAAATCTGGCCCAAGACATGGGTGGGGAAGCGTATCGCGCCGCCCAATCCCGTGGCCACGCTGCGGGACACCAGTGTGCCGATCGAGGAAATCAGTCGATACATCGGTCGGACGGGCAAGGCGATTTCGCCGCTTCGGCCGGTGGGGGTTTGCGAATTCGATGGGCGGCGCGTAACGTGCGTCGCCGAATTCGGCATGCTCGAGACCGGCGCGGTCGTCGAAGGTGTACGGGTGATCGGAGCGCAGTTGGCGGTGCAGGAGAGAAAGGCCTAGCGCTGCGAGCTGGTCCGGCTACTATCCCAACGAAAGGTCGTCAATATGAACCTGTCTGCGATTTGTTCTCTTGGTCAGTTCGGGGGAACGTCTGGTTGGTCGGGTTGGATGGTGCTGGGGATCCTCGGCATCCTCGTGCTGCTGACCATTCTTTTCATCATCGCGCAGTTTTTCCGCCTGTGGCTCCAGGCTTTCATGAGCAATGCGGACGTGGGCATGTTCGACCTCATCGGAATGCGCCTGCGGAAGGTGGACGCCACGACGGTGGTGTTGTGCAAGATTCAGTTGGTCAAGGCCGGTCTGCAGGACATCAGCACGAACGATCTGGAGAGCCACTATCTGGCGGGCGGGCGGGTGCCGAACGTGTCGCGGGCGATGATCGCGGCCAATCGGGCGGTGATCGACCTGGATTTCAGGAAGGCCTGCGCTATTGATCTGGCCGGGCGGGACATCATCGATGCGGTGAAGACAAGCGTCGATCCCAAGGTCATCGACGTGCCCAGCTCGCGGGGTGACGCGACCAAAGTGACCATCGATGCGGTGGCCAAGGACGGCATTCAGCTCAAGGCCAAGGCCCGCGTGACCGTGCGGACGAACATCCGCCAGCTCATCGGCGGGGCCACCGAAGAGACGATCGTAGCCCGCGTCGGCGAGGGCATCGTCAGCGCCATCGGCTCCGCGAATTCACACAAGGAAGTGCTGGAAAACCCGGACCGGATCAGCAAGGCGGTTCTGGCCAAGGGGCTGGACTCAGGAACGGCGTTCGAGATTCTGTCCATCGACATCGCCGACGTGGACGTAGGCGAGAACATCGGAGCCAAGCTGCAGGCGGATCAGGCGGAGGCCGACAAGCGCCGCTTCCAGGCGGAGGCCGAAAAGCGCCGGGCCATGGCCATCGCCCTCGCGGCCGAAAACAAGGCCAAGATCGAAGAGAACCGGGCGCTGGTCACCCTCGCGGAAGCAGAAATCCCCAAGGCCATGGCCGAGGCGTTCCGCAGCGGGAACCTAGGCATCCTGGACTACTACCGGATGAAGAACATCCAGGCGGATACAGGGATGCGTGAGTCCATCGGACGGGGTGATTCGGCGCAGGAGCAGAGAGGGTAACCAAAACGCACTGCTCACAGAGCAGTGGCACACACGGCGCCGGGCTCTCAACCCTCACCCCCTGCCCCTCTCCCTTGAAGGGAGAGGGGTGAATGACGACCTGCTCACAGAGTAGTGGCACACGGATTGGATATGTTCGCGGTCACAGACATCGGCGACTGGGTTCAGGGGATCGTGATCCTGATCATCGTGGTCGGCTCGGCACTGAGCGGGCTGGCCCAGGCGATCATGCGCAAGCTCAACAAGCAGCCGACCATCGAACCGCCGGAGGAGAGTCGCCGGCGCGCTGAACCCCGACCCGTGAGCCTGGACCGTCCGGTTCCGCCCGTGGCCCGGCCGATGCCTCCGCCGACGCCGCGGCGTCGGGTGGTGGTTCGGACGCAGACGTCAACGGGGACGCCGGCGCCTGTGACCGAGCGAAAGGCAGAAGCCGAGTTCGAGGTCGCCGTGCCGGAAGTCGTACGGCCTTTCGTGAAGATGCTGCTGGAGAACGCCGGCGCTGAGGAACCGCTGGAGAGTGCGCCGGCGACCCCTCCTCCGCCGCCTCGCGTGCAGCGGCCTCGGCCGCAGCGTCCGCCGCAACCGGTGCGCTCGTCGAGGCCGACGGCGCCTGCCGTCACCGAGCGCGAGGCACGCATGCGCGACATCGAGGAGCGCGAGGCCCGGCAGGCGCAGCGCGTCGAGCGCCGCATCGGTCACGTGGAGACGCACGTGGCTCCGGTCCAAGCGGAGACGGCGACACGCTCCGAGGGTGCTGCGCCCTTCGATCGGCAGACGCTGCGACGGGCGATCGTGCTCAGCGAAATCCTCGGCCCGCCCGTCGCCCTGCGCGGCGGCGCGGACCGCTGACCGTCGAACTAATATCGCGCCGTGATCGTCTGCCTTTAGTTAGAGCATCCATTGATCAGGTACGAGAGTCAGGCCTTGTCCATCCCGCTCTTTCAGAGCTTGCGCGCTTGCTGTCGCGATGTCCCAGGGCGATGCCCTGGGCTGTGGTATTTGGCCCCTTCAGGGCCGCTAACTGCAAGGACTGCTTACCCGCAGGTCAGCGGCGTCAGCACGTAGTGGATCTCGGCGGGCTCGTGACGGCCGGGGAAGACTTCCAGATGCGGATCACAGAGAGGCGCCAGCAGGTCGGCGAACAAGTCGACCCAATCCGCCTTGATGGAGCCGCGGGTCTGCGGCGTCAGAGAGTTGGCCATGCGGATGAGCAGCGGGGCGATGGGGCGCAGGCCTACGTCCCAAAGATGAGCGTGCGTGCGGGTGACGAAGGGCGCGGACGAGTGAACTCCCAGGCCGGCGCGGGCGAAACGGCTCTCCCATGTGGAACGGTCGGCCAGCGTGGGCCAGCAGTCAAATCGGGCTCCGCCGATCAGATCGAGGACCTTCCGCCCCAGCACAGCCTCGAACCGCCCCAGAGTGTAGTCCTTCATGCTGCTGAGCTTGACCTGCAGGATGACCTTGCCCTGAGGGTGCGTAATGCGGCGCAGCTCGGCGAGGAAGCCGTCGATGTTCTGCACCCAATAGGGCGCATTGCAGTACACGGTGCGGAAAGTTGCATCATCGAAAGGCAGGGGGAGGTTGTTGTCGTGCTGGACGAGTCGGTCGTACAGACGCAGGCGTTCGGCCTTCTGGAGCATGCTGGCCTTGAAATCCGTGCCCACGTCGATGCGGTCGCCGGGAGCGGTCTCCACCGGTGGGCGGTAGTCGTCGCTGACGTGGTCGAACATGTCGCCGGCGGTCAGGGCCACGGAAGTGAAGACGTCAAACCCCGGATCGAAAACACCGCCCAAATGCAGGAAGCTGAAGACCCCGTCGCCGCAACTGATGTCAACCGATGGCCTGGCCAGGCGTATCTTCGAGAGAGTCAGGCTCCGCAGCGTCATCCACAGGGCATTCTCGGGTCGCAGCCAGTAGGCGCTCAGGAAGCGGCGCAGCAGCACCGCCTTGCTGATCCGCTGAGAGGCGCCAGACTGTGATGGCTCGCGCTCGACAATGGGTGTCATGGGTGCGGGCATGCAACTTTCTCCTCAAGGAGGATTCCCACGTCGATCGTGTCGCACCGCGGCAAACGCAGCGGCGAGTCAGGCGTTTCAGCGAAGCGCCGCCGAGTGGTGAAGGCGTGGACGAAGCCCGCGCGGCGGCAGGCGTCGCAGGCGCTGTCAGTGAAACTGCCATAGGGGAAGGAAAACGGCCGGCAATCGGGTCCCAGGCCTTCGCGGAGGATCATCGCCGCCTGGGCGACGTCGGCGCGGACTTCGCTTTCAGAGAACCGGGAGTACGGCTCGTGCAGGTGACCATGCCCACCGATGGTGTGCCCCAAGGCTTGCATGTGGGCGACATCGTCCCAAGTGAGGTACCAGTGCCGCGCCCAGCGCGCGCTCGAACCGATCCGCTGCTCGAAGAGCTCATCGAGCACGGCGTCTCGAAGGTCCGCAGGCAGCTTCATGTTGAGCAGGCACTTCAAACGCCCCAAGCTCGCCGGTTCGTAGTGATACATCATCGCCGCGTCGGAGTCCTCATCGTGGTCCAGCCATTTGCACCACTGCCCGGCGCAGCGATTACGCAGGGCGGAGCGTAAGGCTTCGGTGAAGGCGGGCTCGCCGAGGCCGGAAAGCAGCAGGTGGATGCGATGGGCGGCGAGCATGCGATGCGTGGTCAGGACGGAGGTGGGGACGAAGAAGACGCCGCGCAGGCCGCGCTCCTCGAGGATGGGCAGCACGTGGGCGGCGTGGTCGGCCAGGCCATCGTCGAAGGTCAGCAGGAAGCAGCGCTGCGGGACATTCGCCCGGCCGGACATCCACGCATAAAACCAAGGCCAGTCGATGGGCTCCATCCGGGAGCTGAGCAGGTCCAGTTGGGCGCGAAAGTCCGCGATGCGCAGGGCCCGGAGCTTGCTCACCGCCCCGCCGCATCCCGGCTGGGCCAGCGGGTCGCGGTCGTGCACGTAGTGGTACATCACCACCAGGCATCTTGCAGAAGTCGAAGCAGTTGCCAGCCCGGGAGTTTGAATGGGCGCCTCCGTAGCCATCGACTTTCTTATCGGTTGGCAGACGAATTGCCTGTACGGCGCATTGCGCAGGCGCGGCGGAACCGCCTGCAAAGACCATCTTCTTGTAAGTTATTCGTGCAACAGCCCTGCGGCCTCGCCGATGGTCTCGGAGAGGGTGGGGTGCGGATGGATGGCGGTGGCGAGGTCGTGGGCGACCGCGCCCATTTCGATGGCTAAGACGCCTTCCGAAATCATCTCGCCGGCGTGCGGGCCGGTGAGGCCGATGCCGAGGACGCGCTGGGTGGCTTTGTCGAGGATGAGCTTGGTGACGCCGTCGGTGCGTCCGAGGGCGACGGCCCGGCCCGAGGCGGACCAGGGCATCTTGCGGATGACGATGTCGATCTTCCTGGCCTTGGCTTCGTCCTCAGTGATGCCGGCCCAGGCGATGACCGGATCGGTGAAGACCACGGCGGGGATGGCCCGCGGCTCGAACACCGCGTTCTGACCCGCGAGTTGGTCCACAAGAACAATGCCTTCGTGCAGGGCCTTGTGGGCGAGCATGGGGTTGCCGATGACGTCGCCGATGGCGTAAATGCGCTGGGCGGTGGTGCGGAAGTGGCCGTCGACCTTGATGAAGCCGCGGTCGTCGAGCTCTACGCCGGCTTTTTCCAGGTTCAGGTCCCGCGAGTTGGGACGGCGGCCCACGGAGACGAGAACCTTGTCGAACTTGCTGCTCTTGGGCGGGTTCTTGCCCTCGAAGCCCAGTTCGATGCCGCCCTTGGATTCCTTCATGCTGACGACCTTGGTTTCCAGGCAGATCTGCTCGAACTGCGTTTCTAGGCGCTTGAGCAGAGGGCGGAGCAGATCGCGGTCCACGCCGGGCAGCAGTCCGGGCAGGAGCTCGACGATGGTGACTCGCGAGCCCAGGGCCGCATAGACCTGCCCGAGTTCCAGGCCGATGTAGCCGCCGCCGATGACCAGCAGCGTCTTGGGCACGTCTTCCATTTCCAGGGCGGTGCGGGAAGTAAGCACGCGTGGCGAGTCGATCTGCACGCCCTTGAGCTCAATGGAGCGGGAGCCGGTGGCGATGATGCAGCGGCGGAACTTGATGTGGGCCACCGGACCGCCTTCGACGGTCACGTGCTTGCCGTCCTCGAAGCGCGCCGTTCCCTGAATGCGTTCGACCTTGTATTTCTTGGCCTGCATGTCCAGGCCGGAGGCGAGCTTTTTGACGACCTGGTTTTTCCAGTCGCGGATCTTGGCGATGTCCAGTTTCGGCGAGCCGAAATCGATGCCCATTTCCTTTGCCGCCGCAGCGGTGTGCAAAGTCTCGGCCAGGGAAAGGTAGGTCTTGGACGGAATGCAGCCGCGATGCAGGCACACGCCGCCTAAGGCGGGCATGGATTCCACGATGGCCGTCTGGATACCGTGAGACGCGGCGCGGAAGGCGGCGTGATAGCCCCCCGGTCCGCCGCCGATGACTAAGAGGTCTGTCTCCTGCGTGAATTCTCCGACCACCATTGCGGCACCTTCCCTCGTGTTTGTTTTGGACCAGGCTGGGGTTCACCGCGCCTACTGCCGTGGCGGGAGTATAGCGGAGCCTGAAGGCAACGAAAACCCAAAGTGACGAGGTGCGGTTCCCTCTCGCCTGATACGTGTTCAGCGCGTCCGTGTCGCGCTCACGAGTGCGACCCCTTCAGGGTCGCGGTTTCATTGGCCTTGGTCCGGGGGCGGCGCTGCGCTTGCCCTAAGGCTACTGTCGCGCAGGCTTTCAGCCTGCCGCCGTCCTCACGCTAAACACGTACCTCCCTTGGGGGAGAGGGGTAATGAAACGGGCGCTCGCCAAGTTGGAATCGACCCGGCGGACAACGCGGGTAAAATGTTGCCATGCAGTGGGATGGTGATTTGAAGCCGCGTTTGAGGCCCGTGGAGGCGTTTCGCATCCCCGGCGAGGACGGCGCGGTCATCGGACTGCGTGACCGGTCGGGTCTGTCGGACGTGGTGCTGAGCCTATCCCTCCCGGCGCTGCAGATCCTGGCCATGATGGATGGCGAATCGACGTGCGAGGACATCCGCCGCGGCTTCCTTGCCCAGTTCGGTCAGCCGCTCTCGGCCCAGACACTCTCGTCCATGCTGGCTCATCTGGAAGCCGCACACCTGCTGGAAGGCGAGGAGTTCGAGGCGTACTACCAAGCGTGCCTGGAGCGCTACCGCGAGCAGGGCGTTCGGCACATGCCCCACGCCGCGGGACTGGGCATTGATAGCACGGGCGGAGTTTTTGCCGACATGCTCGAGGAGGCGGGCGCGACGAATCCTCCGGCCGCAGTGCGCGGGATCATCGCGCCGCACCTGGACTATGCGCGGGGCAAGCCGTGCTACCGAGCGGCCTACGGGGCCCTGCGCGGGCGGGCATCGCCGGATCGGGTCGTGATCCTTGGGACCAATCACTTCGGGCGCTCCACGTCGGTGGTGGCCACTGGCAACGACTTTGAGACGCCGCTGGGCAAAACGGCGGTGGATCGGGAGTTCATCGAGCGGTTGGAAGCGCGCTGCGGCGATCTGCGGGCCTTTGAGCTGGATCATGCACGGGAGCACTCCGTGGAGTTGCAGGTGGCGTGGCTGCAGTTCCTTTTCGGGGCGGAGGCGTTTTCCATCGTGCCGGTGCTATGTCCGGACCCTTGCGGGCCGACGGGAACGGCGCCCAGAGACGGCAAGGGCGCGGACCTGGGCGAGTTCGCCGCGGCGCTGCGGGCTTCAATCGAAGAGGATGCCGGTGACACGCTCGTCGTCGCCGGCGCGGACCTGAGTCATGTCGGTGGCGCCTTCGGCGATGACCACGAACTGGAAGACGGCCATCTGGAGCGCGTACGACAACGCGACCGGCGGGCACTAACTGCTCTCGTGGAGAGCAGCGCGGATGCTTTCGTGCAGGTGGTTGCGGAGCAGGACAATCCCACGCGGGTGTGCAGCGCCGGATGCATGTTCGTGCTGGCTCGTGCCCTCGAGGGCGCGTCGCCGAACCTTGCGGGATACCATCAGGCCGTGGACCGTCCTTCGCAGGCGTGCGTGACCTGCGCCGCCGTCGTGTACACGTGACCCATGGGCGCAGAGCGGTGGTACGAGCGAATCCTCAATGGCCGGGCCGGTCCGTGGACGGCGCCGATCCGCGGAGCGTTTCGGGCCGCGTCAGCCGGCTACGGCTTTGCCGTTCGGAGGCGAAATGCATACTACGATCGTCCCGAGGTGCCCCAGCGCGTACGCGTGCCGGTCATCAGTGTGGGCAACATCACCGTAGGCGGCACGGGCAAGACTCCCATGGTCATGGAACTCGTCCGGCGCCTTCAGCAACGCGGCGCAAGACCGGCGGTTGTGGCTCGCGGCTACGGCGGGCGAGATGGTATCAATGACGAACAGAGGATGGTCCAAGAGCGCTGCCCGGGCGTGATCTACGTGGGGAACGCGGACCGTGTGGCCGGTGCGCGGCGGGCGGCCGAACTCGGCGCGGACGTGATCGTGCTCGACGACGGTTTTCAACATCGCCGCTTGGCGCGGGACCTGGACATCGTGCTGGTGGACGCCACGTGTCCCTTTGGCTACGGGCATTTGCTGCCCAGAGGCCTGCTCCGCGAACCGGTTGCGGCGCTGGGTCGCGCCGGCGCGGTGGTGCTGACACGGTGTGACCAGGTTACGCCGGCGGAGACAGCAAGAATCGAGGAGTGCGTGCGGCAGGCGGCGGCGGAGGCGGCGCTGCTGAGGTGCCGCCATCGCGTCACGTCCATTCGCGCATTGGATGGCCGGGCGGCCATGGAGAGCATTGCCGGGCGGCGGGTGGTGCTTGCAGCGGGAATCGCCAATCCGGCGGCTTTCGAGGCCACGATGGCCTCGCTGGGGGCAGTGGTGGTCGGGCGGCGCTGGTGGCCGGATCATCATCGCTATACGGCGAAAGATGTGCGTGCCCTTTTTGATTCCCGTCGGTTTCCCGCGCATGACGCGGTGCTCACGACGCAGAAGGATGCCGTGAAGCTGGCGGCGTTGCCGGACGTTGACGCGGCCTCCATCTGGGTGGCGTGCGTCGAGCTTGAATTCCTGGATGACGGCAGCGCCAGGCTGGATGATCTGCTGGAGACGGCGCTTGCGGCGCGGGTGAGGCCATGAGCGGATCGACGGCCCTTGAGCTTGACGCGTTGATCTTCGGAGGCGGAGCGGCGGGACTGTGGCTGCTCGCTGACTTGCGCCATCGCGGCTTTTCCGCGCTGCTCATTGAGTCGAAGGCGCTGGGGGCGGGGCAGACCATCGCGTCTCAGGGCATCCTTCACGCGGGCGTCAAGTATTCGCTGGGTGGTTCGGCTGCGGACTCGGCGAAGGCGGTTTCGGAGGCGGCTGAAGTGTGGCGGGGATGCCTCGCCGGTCAGGGTGAACCCGACCTGCGCTCCGTCCGCGTGCTTTCGCCGTGCTGCTACCTGTGGCGGACGGACTCGATCATGTCGCGCCTGGGATTCCTGGGGGCGAAGACCCTCCTGCGGACGCCGGTGGAGACGGTGGGGCCGCAGGATCGTCCGGCGATCCTGGGCCAGTGTCCGGGACAGGTGTTGCGGGTGGCGGAGCCGGTGATTGACGTGAGTTCCTTCCTGGGCGCGCTGGCGGAGAAGTGCGGGTCGCGTCTGATTTGCGTGAAGGATCCGTGCGACATTACCTATCACATTCGCGGGCCCGGCGAGGTGGAGCAGGTCGACGTGCGCGAGCCTGCGGGTGACCGCGTCATCGGGCTGCGGCCTACGTTCGTGGTGCTCACCGCGGGCGAAGGGAACGAGATGCTCCGCCGGGCGTTCGGTTTGTCGGCGCCCGCCATGCAGCGCCGAGCCCTGCACATGGTCATGGTGCGGGGTCGGCTGCCCATGCTGTTTGGCCATTGTGTCGACGGCGACAAGACCCGCGTGACGATCACGTCGGCCACCGACTCAGAGAGCCGAACGGTGTGGCACCTGGGGGGCGAAATCGCCGAGCGCGGGATAGATATGACCGAGGCCGATGTGATCGCTCACGCCAAACGGGAACTCAGCGCCGTCCTGCCGGGGCTGGACCTCGGCGGCACGCAGTGGGCGGCCTACCGCATTGATCGGGCGGAGGGTCGAACCGCAGGCGGGCGGCGCCCCGATGGACCGGTGTGGATGAAGGAAGGCAATGTCATCTCCGCGTGGCCGACGAAGCTGGTGCTCGCGCCGCGGTTGTCGGAGGTAATCTGCAGCGCGCGGGGCGCTCCGGGTGTGAAGTCGAGCGACGCCATAGCCACCGATTTTCCGCGGCCCGCAGTGGCCCAGCCGCCCTGGGAGGTGTCACGCGAATGGCATGGATGACGCGGGCGCTTTCTCCAGTGGGCTTCGGGGCCTTCAAGATCGGACGCAACGTGGGCGCCAAGTACGCCCAAGGCTACGACCTGCCGGACCTGGCGGGGGTAGAGCGCCTGCTCAACGGCGTCCTGGATGCAGGGATCAACTTCATTGACACGGCGCCGGCCTATGGGCTCAGCGAAGAGCGCATCGGCGAGTGCCTCGCCCATCGCCGCGAGGAATTCATCCTCTCCACAAAAGTCGGGGAGACCTTCACCGACGGTGTCTCGCGTCACGATTTCTCGAAAGGCGCAGTACGCCGGAGCGTAGAGAACAGTCTGCGTCGCCTGCGGACGGACGTGCTCGACCTGGTGCTGATTCACTCCAGCCATGACGATGTGAACATTCTTGAGAACACCGACGTGGTGCCCACGTTGGTGGAGCTTCGCGCCGCCGGACTTACCCGCGGCATCGGCCTGTCGGGCTACACCATCGAGGCCTTTCGCAAGGCGATGGCGTGGGCGGATGCGCTCATGTTGACCTACCATCCCGACGACTCGACCCTGGCTCCCGTGATTGCCGAAGCGGGTGAGCGCGGAATCGCCGTGCTGGTCAAGAAAGGCCTGGACTCAGGCAGCCTGTCACCGGCGGAGGCGCTGCCGTGGATCCTCCGCAACCCCAGCGTGACCAGCGTGGTCATCGGAAGCCTCAGCCTGGATCACATGAAAGACAACCTTCGGATTGCCCTGACGGCTCGAAAAACTGGCCGCTAGCCATCCAACCGGTGTGGAGAATCGTGTCCGTCAAGAAGGTTTTTAGCGCCCTGATAACAGCCTACTCGGATCGACCGGCGCGCTTGATTGGCGTTCCACATTCGGGACAAACACCGCTCACATTCCCCGTCAAGTCATACTCGCACTTTTGACAAAACTGCTCGCCCAACGGTCGTCTGAAACGAGCAAAGCTCCAGGCACCGGCAACGACAGCACAGACTATCGGCAGAAACTGCAAAGCAAGAAGCAGAATGAGGTCACTCAGACCGCCTGAACCACTCGGATCCCGGTTTACCCAGGGACCAAGGAGGAGCCCGAGAAGAAACGGCGATAGCAGAAGAACAACAGTACTGACAGCCAGTGCACCCACGGCGGCCTTGAGCTCATGCACTGATCAATGCCTCCAGTCGAGCGGCGTTTTGCTCGAGCCAGGTGAGCTTGCGCCGGACCATCTGCAGGACGCGGAAGCCTGACCAGCGGCCCATGGAGCCGGTCTCGGAGATGGGCGGGACACATTCGGCGATAAGGGCCTCGGCCATGAGTGATGGAAGGCTGCGGCGCTCGTCGTGGGTCAGGCGATTGAGCGATTCATAGCCGGTGACAAAAGCGGCGAAGCGCTCTTCGTCGAGGTGGTCGGGCCAGTGGGCGGGGTCGCCTCCGGCAAGGATGGAGAACTGCAAGGCCCCGTTGGCCACGTCCACGGCGCGGCGCGAGTAGCGCATGGCGTCGTAATCGATCACTGCGATCACCTTCAGGTTGCGAAAGAGCAGATTGCCCGGATGCCAGTCGGAGTGGACGATCTGCTCGGGCCAGTTGGCAAACGCGGCGGAGGTGACGGTTTCGGCGGCCTTGTCGTAGTAGCCCAACAGGAAGTGCACGAGATCGTCAAGCTCGGCCTCCTGGCCGGTGAAGCTGTCATGGGAGCTGAGCTTGGCCCCGATGGCGCACAGCCCCGTGCGCACCGCGGCCGCGTCGTGATAGTCGCCGCGCGGATGCGGCGCGGAGGCGGAGAAGACAATCCGCGCGGTGGTGAGGTGGAAGCGGGCCAGCACCGCACCGGCGTCGCGGGCCTCCGCCGCGGAGTGCTGATAGGGCTGGCCGGGCATGAACTCGAACAGCTCGTACACGTGATCGCGGATGGGTACGAGCGTCTGGCGGCCGATGCGTGAGGGGACGAGCTTCGCGATGGGAAAACCGGCCTGCGCCAGATGCGCCTGCACGCGGTGGACGAATCGAACCCGATCCAGGTTCACGCGGGCCAGCGAGCGGCGCTTGAGCAGGAACTTGCCCCGCTCGCAGACTAGCCCCACCTTGGGGCTGCGGTGCGAGCCGCGGGGGAAGTCGGTGATGGACTCGATCACGCCGAGGTCAAAGTGACTGAGCGCTACGGCGAGCTCGGCGGGATCGAAGCTGGCGCGCTGCGGGGAGGACAAGCGACATCTCTCTGGATCGGCCAGGTCGACAGCGCCGCCGATCTGACTAGGATCGTAGCGGCCGGCTCTAGGGGGTCAAACGAAACCCTGCACGGGAGGGCATGGGAGGTCAGGTGTGGATCGGCAGCAGGCGTGGGCGATTCTCAATGAGTACACCAAAAACCCGGCGCTGATTCGACATGCGCTGTGCGTCGAGGCGGCCATGCGCCACTACGCCCGGCGAAACGGGGCGGATGAAGAGCAGTGGGGCATGGCCGGGCTCCTGCACGACTTCGACTATGAACGGTTTCCCACCCCCCCGGAGCACACCCGCGAAGGAGCGAAAGTCCTGCGCGAGGCGGGGTGCGACGAGGAAGTGGTTGGGGCCGTGCTTTCGCACGTGCCCTGGAACGCAGACGACTATCCCCGGGATCGACCCATGCGCAAAACGCTGTTTGCCTGCGACGAGCTATGCGGGTTCATCTATGCGGCGGCGCTGGTGCGGCCTACGCGGATGGAGGGCATGGATGCAGGCGGCATCG
>SBAX01000461.1 GCA_005240095.1 Phycisphaera mikurensis | reverse complement strand
GGCCGACCCGCCGATGATCTCCCCGAAGCCTTGCGGAGCGAGCAGGTCGAAGTTCTCCACCACCCGTGAGTCGCTGCGGTCCTCGCGCATGTAGAACGCCTTGCAGCCCTTCGGATAGTGCGTAACGAACACCGGCCGATCGTGCAGCCGCGAGATGATCGTCTCATCCGAGCCGCCCAGGTCGCCGCCCCATTCGAAGTTCTGAGCCAGCTCGATGTGGTGGGGGATGTTGCCGATCTGCTCGATGAGTTCCGTTCGATCCTCGCGCAGCTCGATCGCCTCTGCGGCGGCCTGGTCCTTCTTCCACTGTGAGGCGTTGCTGGCCGCCACCGCCTCCAAGTCAGTGATCTTGCGTTCGATTTCCTCCAGCCGCGCCTGCTTGGTCTTGAGATCGGCTTCCAGAAGCTCCTTCGACTTTGGCCCGCGCAGCAGCTCCGCCCCCTGCGAGTAGGTGATGCGATAGAACGGCTTCCTGATGGCCTCCAGCTCCTCGATGTTGCGCCCCAGTTCGGTTAGCTCCGCGCGATGGTCGGTCAGCACCCGCTGCACGATCGAGCAAATGAAATCCTCCGCCACGGCGATCACGTCATCCAGCGACGCAAAAGCGATCTCCGGCTCTACCATCCAGAATTCGGTGAGGTGCCGGCGAGTCTTGCTCTTTTCCGCGCGGAACGTCGGCCCGAAGCAGTAGACCCTTCGATGGGCCATGCACGCGGCCTCGAGGTAGAGCTGGCCGGTCTGGGCCAGATAGACCGGCTCCCCGAAATAATCGACCTTGAACAGCGTCTGCGAGCCCTCGCCCGCGGCCGGGGCGAAGATCGGCGTATCGATCAGCACGTAGCCGTTGTCATTGAAGAAACGCCGGATCTGATCGACGACCGTTGCCCGGATGCGCAGCACATGCCACGGCCGCTTCGAGCGGAACCACAGGTGGCGATGTTTCATCAGGAAGTCGATGCCGTGCGGCTTGGGGGTGATGGGATAGTCCCGCGCCGCGTGCAGGACACGCGCATCGGTCACGTGTACTTCATACCCGCCCGCCGATCGCTCATCGGCCTTTACCGTTCCCGTGACTGTTAGCGACGACTCCTGCGAAAGCCGCTTGATGTCCTCATAGTAGCTTTGCGATTGTTCGTTCTTCTCAATGATGCACTGGCACATGCCCGTGCCGTCGCGGAGCACCAGGAAAATGATTTTCCCCCCGGGCCGGCTGTGATATACCCACCCGTTCAGCGTGACGGTCTGCCCGACATGCTCGCAAAGCCGATCAATTGTGGTAGCGTTCTGCTCATTCATGCGATGCAGTGTATTTCCCGGATGTGCGGATCGCAACGGCCGCTCGATGAGCGTCGCCCCTCATGGGCGGCGCTTGGAGTCGGATGCCGGTCTTGGCCGTACGCGCGGAGAGCGAAGCTTCCGCAGATTCGGAGCCGGCGTGTCCTCACGCCGGTTTTTCGCGGCCTGATGGCGCCGACTATCGGGCGATTCGCCAGACCACCGCCAGCAGCAACCACCCGTACGCCGAGTGGGCCGCGAACGCCGTCGCCAGGACTCCCGCCGTTGCATACTGTGCCTCGATCGCCCCGGTCTTGTTACCCAGGTAGAGACCAACTGCTGTGCCCGCCGCCGCCAGAACCACCAGGAACGCACCGAACCGGCATGCCCGCCGCGCCCCGCGCCCGACGACCAGACCCAACGCACTCGCCAGCAGCACCAGCCCGCCCATGCCCAGCCGAAGATGCCTTGGCTTGTAGGCAATCCCATATTCCCGCCACACGATGAACGCCCCCGCGGCGAGCGCCACGATCAGCATCAGCGACGCAATCCATCCGAACGTCCGCCAATGCGGGCCGCCGGCGCGAACCGCCGCTGCGCCCGCGCCAAGAGCCAGCACGCAGGTCGCCACCGTGGCCAACGTGAGCCACGAGTAGGCCGTCGTGGGAATCAACCATTGTGCCGTCGCCGGGCTGAACTCCGAAGAGGTCTCCGCCACGACCGGTGATGGCGCCACGCGTGGGGTCGTGGACTTCGGCTGACGCACAAAGATCCCCGCGGCCATGTCGAGGTCCATCGCCACGGGAGTCTTCAATGTCAGCCTCAGATAGATTTCCGGGTCCGCCTTCCACCAGATCGCGTAATACATCGCCGACGCGACGACGATGTTCATCAGTGCCACGACCGCCCAGGCCCGCGAGCCTTGGTGGCGGCTGTGCGGCAGCGACGGCCTCACGCCGCCGGATCGGCGTCGCGAAGTTGCGTCGAAGACGACCTTGATGTCCAGTGGAGTCGTGGTGGTCATGCAGAGGGAGTCTACGCCTTCGTGGCAGGAAAGTTGCGGGGTCCAACGCTGGTCAGGTGCCCCTCCTTGGTCAGCGGACATTCGGCCAGGTAGTCGCGGATCGTATCTGCGGAGACTGCATCGACCTCAGCCAGCGATTCCTCCACTGTCCGCGGCCGCCCGTGATACTCCATGTCGTCAATGAGCTGCGTCAGGCGGTAGTAGGGGGCCTCTGCCTCGATGGCCAGGGACGTCCGCCGCTTGTTCTTCACCCGCTCCACCTCCGCATCAGACACCCGCCCCTCGCAGAACGTCTTCGCTTCCGATCGCAGCGCCGCCAGCGTCTCCTCCGCCCGCTCCGGCTGGCACGCCGCAAACAGAATCATCACCCCACAATCCGCATAGTCCAGATGATGCGCTCCCGCCCGCGGAGCGATGCCCTTCTGCACGATGTTCCAGAAGAACCGCGAGTTCTCCCCCCCGAGGATGGACGCCGCCGCCGCGGCCGTCTCGATCCGTGGATCCGTCGCCGAGATTGATGGGAACGTCAGGGCCAGCACCTGCTGCTTGAAGCGCTCCAGTTGCAGCACGTCAACGCCGCCGTGGACTGCCGGCGGGCGCCGGGCGTGCTTCGACCCCGAGGGCTTCCACGCTCCGCACTGCTCCTCAGCAATGCCGATGATCTGCTGCGGCGCCACCTTGCCGGTCACGATCAGCACCATGTTGTCCGGGGCGTAGCGCTGCGAAAAGTACTCCCACATCTGGTCCCGGGTGAGCGCCCCCACGGTCGAGTCATACCCCAGGATCGGCCACGCCAGTGGATGCCCCGCGAAAACCTTCTCCTGCAGGAAATCGAACATGACATGTTCGAGGTGATCCTTCGACATGGCGATCTCCTCGAGAATCACGTTCTTCTCCGTGGCAAATTCATCCGGCGGCAGCGCCGCCCGCATCATGTCCGCCAGCAGCTCGATCTGCCGTTCGATGGCCTCCCCCGGAACCCAGCCGTAGTAGAAGGTCCGGTCTTCGCTGGTGAAGGCGTTGTAGGTGCTGCCCATGCGGTCGAAGTCGATGGTGATATCCCGCCACGTCCGCTTGGAGGTGCCCTTGAACATCATGTGCTCAAGAAAGTGCGACACCCCCGCCAGCTGGGGCACCTCGTCCCGCGCCCCCGTGCGCACCAGAAACCCCGCGGCCGCGCTCCGCACCCCTGGCATGACCTCAATCACGACCTGCAGCCCATTGGGCAGCGTGTGCAGCGTATACGGCGATTCTCCTGCCACTTTGGACCATCCTTCCTTGATTCCTGAAACGCCTTCGACCTAGCGCCATCCTACCCAAAGCGCCACATCCCGAAAGCTCCGGCCCGTCCCGGAGAGGAGTATGCCTCAAACAGTAAAGCCAGCCTACGCAAGCTCTTGTATTCCAAGGACTTGCGCTTCGTACGTTGCCGGCAAACGTGGCTGATACCCCGACCAACGGTCGTTTGATGTTTTCTTAACGCCCCACCAGTCTCACTCCGCAGCTTGCTCCGCCGCCTCTCCGTAGCGTCTAACTGGCACGTTAGCTGGCATTCAGCGCCGGTTCAGGCAGGGCACCCAATCCTATTATGGACGGGCTGAAAGGGTCGCAATCGAGAAGGGGGCCCACCGCATCGACCTGTCTTGGCTCGGGGTTCAAGTGGAATCGATTCAGCCGTTTTTGTGTAAGACTTCCGGCCATGGGATTCACGCCGCCATCATCTGATCCAGCCGGGC
>SBAX01000216.1 GCA_005240095.1 Phycisphaera mikurensis | reverse complement strand
GTTTCCCGCCACGAACAGGTCCAGATTGGCGACCGAAGCTTCCGAGCGGCTGGCATTCCCAATGCCGACCGTCGAGGCGTGCAATACCTGGGCGCTGAGTAAACCTTCGATCTGTGCTTCCAACAGCGACGCTTCCAATGCACCTCCGGAAGGTGGAAGCGGACCGGTGTCGGAAAGAATGACGGTCGCGCCCAGGACCGTCGCGTCGACAACCGTGGCCTGTCCGCTGAACGTTGTCGGCTGCGCAGGTGGCGATGGCCTGGACTTCTTGCCGGCCAGCGATGTGTCCGCGATGAACGCCGCGGCCAGAACACCGCCCGCGATCATCGAAGGACGAATCCATCCTCTCCCTTCCTCAACTCGTGAACTTCTCTTGGCAAACATCTTCGAACCTCCCTTCCACTCATCCGCGCCGGATTCTCGTTGCTGGCCTCCCCCCAATGGGGAGCCGGCAAAGACTGACCCGACCTGCGGACTGGCGGCGGAGGTCCGCGAATAGGCAGCCCGATGCAACGCATACCCCAGCTCCACACAGGAGCACGCGCGCCCGGCGTCGCGGCAGCCTTCACGAGTCCTTTCGAGCACGCTTTTGAGATTCCCTTCAGCGAGGACCGAACGTGACACGACCTCGCGTCGGCGTGATGCTGCTCGCGATCTCGGAGGAAGAGGGGCGCGAGCTCTCAACAGTCGTATAGTCGTGTCTGTCGCAAACCTGACACGATAAACAGTTGTTAAGGATTCCCCCAGGGTACCGGCGGACGAGGTAGCGACGGACGGGCTACAGCGTCAGGGAAGGGCCTCGCCCGTGAATGCAATCGGTCCCAACGTCATACTCGCCATCGCGATCATGATTCCGCGCCAACGACTTGCGCCTTTCTCTTGCACGCCGATCGTAACGCCAGCCCTTGGTCCTGTGAGCGGAGGGTATGCCACAAAACCGGCGACCGGGCTACGTAAGTCCTTGTCACAACGAAAGTTGCATGGCCAGGTTGCCCCCAGAAGAGGCATACCCTCCTCCCGCAAGGGCATCGGGAGCCGCGGCTTGTCCGTCCTTCTCGCCTCTGGTGGCTGTTTCTGCGACCATGCAAAGATGAATGTTCTGGTCATCGGTGGCGGGGGGCGGGAGCATGCCATCGTACACGGCCTTAGCCGCAGCTTACGAGTCACGCGGGTCTTCTGCGCCCCGGGTAATGCGGGGACGGCCGAACTGGCCGAGAACGTGGCCATCGACGTGGGCGATCATGCCGCGTTAGTGGCGTTGGCCAAGGAACGCAAGATCGACCTGACCATCGTGGGGCCGGAGGCGCCTCTGTGCGCCGGGATCGTCGATCGATTCCAGGCCGAGGGTCTGCGTATCTTCGGACCCACCGCCGCGGCGGCGCGGATCGAAGGCGACAAGGCCTACGCCAAGAAGCTGATGAAACACGCCCACGTGCCCACGGCCGAGGCCCGCATCTTCAACCGCTTCGCCGACGCCAAGGCCTATGTGGCCACCCGCGACACCGGCGTGGTCGTGAAGGCCGCCGGGCTGGCCGCGGGCAAGGGCGTGGTCGTGTGCCCGGACCCCGCCGACGCCATCCTGGCCCTGGAACGCATGATGGTGCAGGAGGAGTTCGGTGGCGCCGGCGCCACTGTCGTCGTCGAGGAAGTCCTCAAGGGTCAGGAGCTGTCCGTCCACGCCTTCATCGACGACCGCACCATCTACGTCCTCGAATCCGCCCAGGACCACAAGGCCATTGGCGAAGGCGACACCGGCCCCAACACCGGCGGCATGGGCGCCTACAGCCCTGCCCCCATCGCCACGCCCGAAGTCTACGCGGCCGTGGAGCGCGACGTGCTCGTGCCCATCGTCGACGCCCTCCGCAGCGACGGCGCGCCCTATCGCGGCGTGCTCTACGTGGGCCTCATGCTCACCGCCGGCGGGCCCAAAGTGCTCGAGTTCAACTGCCGCTTCGGCGATCCGGAAACGCAGGTCCTGCTCACTCGCCTCGATACCGATCTGCTCGACGTCCTCGACGCCGTCGTGGACGGGCGACTTGACCAGATCGACCTCCGCTGGAAGCCCAAAGCGGCCGTCTGCGTGGTTGTGGCTTCAAAGGGCTACCCGGGCAGGTACGAGTCCGGCAAGGTGATCGAAGGGCTCCAAGAGGCCGCCGGCATGCCCGACGTCTTCGTCTTCCACTCGGGTACGAAGCGAGTGGAGCACCTCACCGTCACCAATGGCGGTCGCGTCGTCGCTGTCACCGCCTTAGGTGACGACATCGCCGACGCCCAGCAGCGCGCCTACCGCGCCGTGGAGCAAATCCGCTTCGAAAATGCCTACTATCGCCGCGACATCGCGGACAAGGCCCTGCGCAGTAGCGTGCGCGCTGAGGCGTGACGCAAATCAAGTCGCTTAGTGGGCGGCTTTGAGGGCGGTGCGGATTTCGCCGAGGAGCTGATCGACTTTGAAGGGCTTAAACAAAACCGCCGCGAGTCCTTCGCGGCGGGCACGGATGATCGAGTGGTTGGGGTCATACCCAAAACCCGTCGTCAGGATGACGGGCGTACACGGGTTGGCCTGCTTGGCGGCGGCAAAAACGTCGTAGCCCGTCTTCACCGGCATCTTGATGTCGCTGAGCACCAGGTCGAAGGGCTGCTTGGAGATCAGATCGATGGCCGCCCCGCCGTCCGAGGCCGTACACACCGTGCAGCCGTAGCCGGTGAGCACGTCGCGGACGGTCTCGCGAAGCATCTCTTCATCGTCCGCCAGCAGCACCCGCCGGCCTTCGAGGATCGGATCGATCCGCCGCGTCGTCGCGCTCTGCGCGCCGATCACGCCGGGTTTGCTGTCGGTGAGTTCCTTGACCGAGTCCCGCACCCGCGCGGCGTTGGCCACGATGGAGCGGAGCCGGTCGCGAACCAGAGGATCGCCGCCACATTCCTCGAGAACGGCGTCCACATCGGTTTGGATGTCGTTAAGCGGGCCGGTGATCTCGCCCACGATGCTGCGGCCGAGTCGTGCCGCGGCGGTCCGGCGTTCGCTGGTCATCAGCTCCAGCACGTGCAGGGCCAGGGCCACATAGCGGGCGAACGTTTCGGCCCCCTGCCGGTCCTCCTCGGCGAAGGCGTTCAGCTTGGTACTCTCGAAATTGGCCACCCCCACGAGCGTGGCGTTGAGCCACATGGGCACGGTCAGCGAAGAGCGGGCCTGCGACAGGCCGGGCAGATAGCGGGGGTCCTTGGTCACATCCGGGCAGACGTAGCTGTGTCCGGTGGCGGCCACGTACCCGCAAATACCGTTGCCTTCCGGCGCAGCGTACAGCTCGACCGTGGCGCCCTCCATGGGCATGCCCGAGCACATCACCAGTTCCAATCGGCCGGTAGCAGGTTCCAGGACGCGAATCTCGAAGGTCTCGAAGTGCAGGACATCTTGGGAGTATCGAAGGATTTTTTGTTCCAGAAGGGAGAGGCGTTCTTGCGGTTCGAGGCGGGAGAACTGTCGTACGTCGAGGTTGAGCAGCTCCCGCCCGCCGTGGTCGATGGCTGCCAGCCACCCTTCCTTCGATCTGCGGCTCGCGGCCGGGCCGACCACCGCCGCAGCCTGCACCAGGCGATGATGCCGATCGAGCACCGGCGTGATCGTGACCTTGAACGACTCTCCGCAGGCCGTCAGCGTGTATCGGCGAGCCCGTGCCGCCGCCGCCGCCGCCCCGTCCGCGCTGCGAAGCACCTGAACGCAGCGTTGGCGTATCTGTTCCCGCAATTCCTCAGGCAGGGCCATCATCCGGGCGTTGGCCCAGTCCACCTCGCCGTCGGCGCGCACCACGCACACGCCTTGGCGGATGCTGTCGAGAATGGTGGCCGCGGAACGCGTGAGCGGAATGCTGGGAGTGGGCAGCATTTCCGCCGAGCCGCTCAGCACCAGATCGAAAGGCTCGTTCCGCAGAGCATCCAGAGCCTCCTCGAAGCTGCCGACGTGCTCGACATGAGCATGTGTATCGAGCCAGCGTCTTAGATCGTCGTCGCACTCCGGGCGACCAATGATTAATACATGAGCGGCTTTGGGCGGCGTTGCGGTTGTCATAGCAAGCTAAATCGGCGACGACCCCATTCGCTCCCTCTGCGTAATCTTAGCCGCCCCCAGAATGATTTTTTCTGCGGAACAACCGAGTCGCCTTCCCTGACCCGAAAGCGCCATCATACCGGGCCAGATGTATCCATTGCAAGGCATATTGCGGCAAGTTTCCCATCCACGTTGACGCTACAAACGAACGACGACAGTGGGGGTGGACGGCTAGTTGGTCGATGTTGCCCCGGCCTCCTCCCCCCCACGGACGACTTTTGTCTCCGTGCCAGCCAGAATCCGCGCAATATTGGCGCGGTGCCGCGCAACCACCAACGCCGCTACGGCG
>SBAX01000003.1 GCA_005240095.1 Phycisphaera mikurensis | reverse complement strand
CCTCCCATGAAGTGAGCCGCGTCAAGGTCGAAAAAACGCTTGTTGTCGTGGAGCTTGACCAACCTCCCATTCGCGCTGGCGCTGAACGCCGCACACTAAGCTGGTCCTGTCAAGCGGAGACGCCCATTCTCCTGTCGGGCCTCAGGGGGCCAGGAATGCAATGCGGGCTGTCTCCATCAAGATTCCACGACAAAGCTCTTGATGACCTTGTCGCTCGGCCTCCTCTTCACATCACTTTCCCGTCGCTGCTTCCCTTTGACGGGAATCACGATACCTTGTCCCTACCGCTGCGGAGGATAGGGCAACGCTGGGAAGCGACCCGAGCGCCGCAGCGGCGGCCAAACGGCACGGGCGGTGTCGAGTCCTCTCGGCATCGCCTGTTTTTTCGTGGCCGGCGGCCCCCAAAGCGATAAATCCAAACCCTTGCGACCCTTTACGCCGCCCGTTTCTTGAGCCGTTCGGCGTCGTAGACGCTTTCGTCTTTGAGCAAGCGGTAGGCGATCATCAGCAAACGCCGGGCCAAGGCCACCAAGGCCGTCTTCTTGCCCCGCTTGTGGGCCACTTTCTCGAACCAGCGTCGCAAGGGTTGTGTGGCCCGGGTTCGATCCATGGCCACCAGATGCGCGATCTGCACGAACACCGCCCGCAGTTCGCGCCGTCCTTCGCGACTGATCGAACCGTACTCCGTCCGCTCCCCGCTGCTGCGCACCGTGGGGGCCAGTCCCGAGTAACCCACCAACTTCCGCGAAGAGGAGAAGCGATGAACATCATCCACCGCGGCCACAAAGGTCAGGGCGGCGATCTGCCCGACCTTGGGCATGGTCTTGAGCCGCGCCACGCGCTTATCCTTCCGCTCTGACTCGGCCAGGTGCTTCTCGATATCGCGAATGGAATCGGTCAGACTCACGAAGGCGTCGAAGTACGTGGCCAAGACGATCGGCAAGTGAGCCTGCTCATAACCTTGGGCCAGCAGGCGCCGCCAGGCTCCGAAGGTCGCCAACCCCCGTGCCGGCAGGCGAATCCCTTCCTGGCGGAGCATCCCCCGCACCACGTTGCACAGCTTGGTCCGCGCAGACACCAACTGTCGTCGCGCCACCAGCAGGCCACGCAAGGCCCGGGTGTCCCGCCCTGGCATGTGTACGGGATGAGGCAAGGCCTCCAGGCGCAGCAGCTCGCAGAGGATCCGGGCATCGATCTTGTCCGTCTTGCGACGGCTTTCGGCGATGGCCTTCACCTTGTTGGGGTTCACTACTGTCACCTTCGCCCGCATCCCCACCAACACCTCGTACACCCAGGCCGTTTGGTTGCCCGCTTCGATGGCCACCGAGAGCCCGACCTTCAGGAATGGCTTCAGCCGCCTCTCAAACGCTTCTTTCGTGGTGTCCACCGCCCCGGCCGTCAGCTTGCGGCCCTTCTCATCCGTCACGTACACGTAGCTGGACACACCCGCCAAATCGATGCCACAATAGTTCACGAGCCAACCTCCCTTTCGTTATGGTGTTCTGGATACCCAACTAACAACGATGAGCATCCTAACGACCAAGCCGAGGTTGGCTCACTTCATAGCTTCTCCTGAAACGCGCAATCCAAAAGCCGGATTGTATGGTCCACAACGTGGAAACTCAATCGTGCATGATCCGAGCCGCGAGCGGAAGGAAGCGGTATCGGAGTACGACGCCCCAGAGCGTTCACACGCACCCGTAGCGTCGCCCCTTGTGGGCGGCGCTTGGATGCGCCGGGGACAGGTCCTGACGCCACGCCCTGATCGATAGATGCTCTAAGGGACAGCCCTACCTCGGCCCGCTCCAGGATTTGTAGAGCACATCGTAGTCGATCCGGTTGACTTCCTTCGATCCCCGGCTGCGGAAGGCATGGCAGGCCGGGCCGCGTATTTCTTGGCCGAAGCAGCGCTGCAGCACGGCCAGATCGACAAGATCGACGTCGCAATCCGAATCGCTGTCGGCCGGCGCGGCGTGCGGCGCCAGCTCCCATGCGTAAGAGGGCGTTCCGTATCGAGCCACTGCGCCGACGAGCAGGGTTGCCTGACGGATCGGGTCATACACCATGCCCGTGAGGAGGTCATTCACCGGTGTCATGGCGTTTAGAGCCGACCAAGTCGTACCGTCCCATTGCCACGTCTGCGCCACGCCGCCGCAACGGAGTAGCGTTACGCGCAGGTGCTCATCGTAGGTGATCGCGCACCCGTATCCTACCTCTGGCCCTTCTGTGGCGCGAAGCGTCCACTCGCCTCCATCCCATTCCCAGGTGTCCGTGAATCCCTCAGTGCCCGTGCCGCCGCCAAGGAGCACGACGACCTTGCGCAAACGGTCGTAAGTCATGAGAGGAAACTCGCGCGGCGAAGGACCGGTTTCGGCGATCACGCTCCACGATGCCCCATCCCACGCCCACGTCCGGGGATCGAGTTCCGGCCAGCCTCCGCCAAAGAGGACCGTTACGCCGCGCGCTGCGTCGTAAGCCACGGCATGTCCGAAGGAATCGCGGGGTATGGGCCCAACTTTCATCCAGGATCCGCCATCCCACGCCCACGTACCGTAATCGCTGTTCCCATTTCCCCATGCGCCGGCCAACAAGGTCTGGCCGCGACGCTCATCGAAGGCCAGAACCATTCCGGTCCAACGCGGTCCATTACTCGCACGGTACGTCCATCCTCGCTCATCACTCCACTCCCAAGTCGGTGCGGAATCATGTGGATGGCCATGCAGGACAATAACTCCTCGACCACGGTCGTAGGCCACAACACCCCGCCGGGAATCAATCCCTTGTTGTGGCGTGACTTGAGTCCAACTGTGACCATCCCACTCCCAAGTCTCGTCAAAGCGCTGGGATCCAGCGAAGCTGGCCGGCGAGTCCACGCCACCGAAGATCACGGCGGCGCCGCGCCGCTGGTCATACGCGATGGCATGCCGCTGACGCTTGGGACCGTCCGCTACGCGGAGCACCCACGCCGCGCCATCCCATTCCCACGTTTCGCCCACGGACTGGTACTTCGCGACCCCGCCGTCCGCATCTTCAGCCCCATACAGACCCGAGCCTCCGCCGTGCAGGACGATGACTCCACGGCGCGTGTCATAGGCAAGATCGCCGGGGTACAGTGGACCGCCCGTGTAGCGCAGCGACCACGCTGATCCATCCCACTCCCACGTCTCAACACCGGTCCACAACACGGCAACACCGCGCCCTGCATCGAAAGCCATTCCCGTCGTAGGCCAACCGGGATATGGCGGACCACCCATTTGCTGAACTTGCCATGTTTCGCCGTCCCAACTGAACGCGGCGGTGTACCCATAGTCGAGACTGGGATCATAGAACGAGCCGAAAAGAAGAGTCACGCCGCGCACGGTGTCGTACGTCATCGCATGGCTGTATACCGACGGCGGAAACTCGTCGCGCAGGAGCCAGCGACCTCCGTCCCATTCCCATGTTCCGCCATTGCCGACAAGCACCGTGACGCCCCTCCCGGTGTCATGGGCCATCTTTGCTCCCGATTGTGATGGTGGGCCGTCCAAGCTGCGGAGACTCCACTTTTGGCTGTCCCACTCCCACGTATCGCCATAAGGGTAGGCGCCGTAGACACCACCGAAGAGAACCATGACGCCACGGCGTTCGTCGTAGGCCATGGCCGCGCCGTGACGCGGCGAGGGTGCGATAGTCTCAATCGGCGCCCAAGACAGGCATTTCTGAGCAGTAGCCGGAGGCGTTAGAGAATGAAGGATCGCAATGATCAAGACGAGGCAGGCTCGACGATCAGGCATGGCCATTCCCCAAAAAGGTCATCTGTGCAGGTCGTCTACCCCCATCATACGTCGGCGGCAGTGAGGCGGACGGACGAATCCAGTTTTTTCGGGCGGTGGCAGTCAGGGCAGGTATCGCGAGGCCTGCTCCAAGCCCAGAACGGAGATGGCCAGGTTGCGCAGCTTCTCGCGAGTGGGGAAGAGGGCGATCAGCAGGGCTATGGCGAGGGCAGGTCCTGCGAGGGCGATTGTGCGCCCGGTGATCAGGCAGACAATTCCGCCAAAAAGCCCGATCCCCTCGGCCATCGCCGCGGCGATTATGGTCATGGTCGTGTAGGCGCCCTGGACCCGAGCCAAGGGCTCCGTGGAGTCGGCGACCGTCTTCCTGAGGTTGGCGACCATCGCGCTGCGCAGCACCAGATATGACGGAAGTTCCATCACCGGAAGGGCGAGCAGGACAAGCAGCAGCACGTCGGCGGTCGATGGGTCCATCTGCGAAGGCTTGCCGTCCGCCACGCCGAGGGCCACCGCCGAAAGCCCCACAATGCCCACGGCCAGCACGGCAACGATGATCCGCAATGTGGCCAGCATCTGCTCCACGGTCGTGGCAGCAATGTTCGTCATGATGCTTTGTCTCGTGACAGCGCCTGCCGTCCGCGAGGCATGGCGGCGCTGCGCTTGGCCATGCCGCCCAAACCCGAGCATGGGCCACCGGGGATATCGTCCTTAAACGACTTCCAACTATGGCCCGCGAGTCCCGCCGGTCGCTCCCGCAACGCCGCCCTGGGCCGCCCGATTATTTGCCAGCGCGTTTTCTAAAGAGGCGATGTCCGGATGCTCCGGTGGCAGCAACTGGCGGCGCATCTCCAGGCACGCGCTCCACAAGCCTTCCGCCTCGGCAAACCGGCCCTGCTCCTCGTAGATCTGGGCCAGGAGCTGCTGGCAGCGGGCGATGTCTACGTGCGCCGGACTGCGCTTCTGCACGTAGATATCGAGGGCCTTGCGGCAGGCGCTCTCGGCCTCATCGAGATCGCCCAGCTTGTGGCGAACCTGGGCCAGACAGTACAGATTCCATGCCAGCGCGGGGTGGTCCGCAGCGAGGCGGCGGGAACGTATCTCGATGGCCTCGCGCAAAACCGCCTCCTCTTCGACATCTTTACCTCGCGCCCGAAGTATGTTGGAGAGAAACGTCAGCCGCCCGGCCAGCGACAGTTCGTTGTCGTCCGGGAGCCGCCGCACCATGTCCACTGCGTATCGCACCATGGCTTCCGCTTCGTCGAGCCTGCCGAGGACCATCAGGCATGAGCCCAACGTCCCCGCGGTGGTGGCCACGTCAGCATGCTCCGAGCCCAGGAGGCGACGGCGAATGTCGAGGGACTCGCGAGCCAGGGCCTCGGCCTCACGTGCCTGCTCTTTTTCGATAAGGATCAAGGCCAGACCGTGCAGACTTTCGGCCACTTCAAGACTGCCTTCCCCGAATATCCGGCGGTGTATCTCCAGGGCCTCGCGCATGGGCGCTTCGGCCTCGGCGACGTCGCGCTTGTCCTGGAGGCCGGCGGCAAGATCGGTGAGCGCTTCGGCCAGTTCGGGATCGTCACCGGTGGTAAAGCTCCTGCGCAGTTCGACTGCCTTTCGAAGGTGGCGATCGGCCTCGAAGTAGAGTCCCAGGCTGCTGTAATGGTTGCCCAGCGTCTGGTGAACAGATGCGGCGACTTCCGGCTGATCAGCCAGCTCTTCGTCTACGCGCGCTGCGGCGCGATCCAGCACCTCGCGAACGGTGAGAGCCCCCGGACCGACTTCTTCGGGGTCGATGCCTGCGAGCATGTCCTGAAGGAACGTACTCACCGCCGTGGCCTTGGCCGCGGACCGCAATGCAGCCTTCTCGGCCCGGGTTGCCCGGACCAGGGCGAGGCTGATGCCCACGACGGCCAGCAGCAGCACCGCAAACGCCGCGACCACCCCACCGACGAGCCCTTTGTTTCGCTTGGCAAACTTTCTCAACTGGTAGGCGCGGCTTGCGGGCCGCGCGACGATAGGCTCGTCCGTGAGGAAGCGGCGAATGTCGTCGGCGAACTCCGCAGCCGACTGATATCGCCGCTCTTTCTCCTTGGCCAGGGCCTTGGCCACGATGGTCTCGATGTCCCCGCGCAGGGCGGTGTCGATGGAGCTCAGCCGCGAAGGCTCCTGCTCGCGAATGATCCGGCCTGCATCGGGAATCGAATGATTACGGAGGTCGTAGGGCAGGCGCTCGGCCAACAGTTCGTAGAGCATGACCCCCAGAGCGTAGACGTCGGAGCGGAGATCAAGCTCATCGGGACGCCCGACGACCTGCTCAGGGCTCATGTAGGAAAGCGTTCCCACCAGTTGGCCGACCTCGGTGTGCATGGTGACGAGCTGCACGTCGGAGCGGATGGCCCGGGCCACGCCAAAGTCGAGGATCTTGGGTTTCGCTCCATCCGTCTCTTCCACGAGGACGTTGGCGGGCTTCAGATCGCGATGGATCACGCCCTTCTGATGCGCGTGATGCACGGCCTCGCAGATTTCCGCCATCAGCTCCAGGCGCTGCCGCACAGTGAGGTGATGGTGCTTGGCGAAATCCAGCAGCGGGCGCCCCTGGATATACTCCATGGCGAAATACGGCACCGGACCGGCGCCGTCATTGTGCGTCCCCGCCTCATAGATCTGGGCGATGCCGGGATGCTTCAGTTGCCCGAGGATTTGTACCTCATGTTCGAAACGCCGCAGCATTCTCGGGGAAAGGCACGCCTGGCGAATGATCTTGAGCGCTACTTGCCGCCGCGGATGATCCTGCTCCGCCTCGAACACCGCGCCCATTCCGCCTTCGCCGATCTTTCGCAGCACCCGAAAGCGACCGATGCGCGCCGGCACCGCCGCCTCGACCACGGTGCGAGGTTCCCCCTCGAGGAAGCCGGTTTGAACGGCGCTGTCGGCGCTCAGCAGCCGCTCGACGGCGCTTCGCAGGGCGGGATCGTCGCCGCAGCGCTGGCGAAGGAAGTGCTCCCGGTCCGGGCCGAACCGGTCGCTCGCTTCCGCGAAAAGCTGCTTGATCAGGCGATCGCGATCGACGCTCACGTGTCGTCACTCTCGGTTATCAGTGCGTCCCGCAGCCAGGCGCGGGCGAAACGCCAATCGCGCTCGATGGTGCGCAGGGGCGTGGCCATCGCCTGTGCCGTCTCTTCGTTGGTCATCCCCGCGAAAAAACGCAACATCACGATGCGGTGTTCCCAGGGATAGTGCGCCTCGAATCGGCGAAGCGCCCCGTCGAGAGCCAGCAGGTCTTCGTCGGGCGCCTCCGTGGCCAGGGAAAGCTTGTCCAGATCCACGCGATGCCGCCCACCGCCACGCTTCACCGCCGCCTTGGCCCGGGCCCGCTCGACCAGGATATCACGCATGGCGCGGCTTGCGGCGAAAAAGAAGTGCGCCCGGTTCTCCCACCCATCCTTATCACGGCCGGTCATCCGCACAAAGGCTTCATGGACCAGCGCGGTCGCCTGCAAGGTCTGCCCCGGTGGAGTCCGGGCCATCCACGCCTGAGCCATCTGCCGCAATTCTGCATAGACCGCCCGCAGCAGGTCGTTTTCCGCCTGCAGGTCGCCCTCGCCGGCAGCCCGCAACAAACGGGTCACGTTGTCTGACGCGGGTTCCATTCAGAGTCATCCCCACGAATTTGGCGGACTCCCCCCGCCGTTTTCGGTTGCGTTCGTGGAACGCCAATGGCGGAAGGCGGCCTCACGTTCCCAGGGGTCATTGTAACGCCAAAGGAGAGCCCCGCGTTGCGACCGGCGAGGGTTTCCAGGCCGCCCACCTTGGGGAGAAGGCCACCTCCGATAAGGAGCCAAGGTCGAGTCCGCCAAGCCCGAAAGCGAACGCGGCAGGTACTTGATTCCCGAGGCCTACGGGCTGGCCAAGGAGCACGCGATCAATCGTCGGTCGCCAGGACCAGTGTTCGTCGTCGGAATGACCCGCTTGAGCGGCTACAACGTCCTTCGCGCTAGCTTTTTTGGCGGGTTGGGCCCCTCGATTTCGCCTGCGATGACGAAGGCGACCCCCTGAGCGGGGCCTGGCCGGTCGCTGACGACCATTGTACGCCAACGGGGCAGGTGTTGTATCGAAAGAGAGGCCCAACGTGAGTAGGCGGGTTCGGGGGCTTGGAGTTTGGGGATTATCGGCTTGGGCGGCATTGCTCATGGCGGCGCGAGCATTGGCAGCGCCGGTTACGACGGCCTTGGACTATCAGGGTCAACTCAAGCAGGATGGCGTACCATTCAATGGCACGCTCAACTTACGGTTCAGTCTCTGGGACGCTGCCGGCGCGGGTGTGCCTCCTATCGGTGGGAACCAGATCGGCGACAGTCAGCTTTTTCTCGATCATCCTGTCACGGACGGTTTGTTCGACGCCGACCTGAATGCGGGCGGGCAGTTCGGCGATTCGGCCTTTGACGGTCAGGCACGCTGGCTGCAACTCGAAATCTGCGGGGATCCTGCGTGCAAAGTGCGCACGGTGCTCGGTCCGCGCCAGGCGGTCAACGCGGTGCCCTACGCACTTTATTCCCTCAGCGGGCCCGGTGCTGTGGGAACTTGGCAGACTTCTGGCAGCGACATTTTCAATACCAATGCCGGCAACGTCGGCATCGGCACACCTGCTCCTAATCATCGCTTGCGAATCGCGGGCGGCGCGCCTTGGACGACGCACTACTGGTCCGGGGCGCTGGAGTTGGATTACGCCAGCGCGATTGGCTGGCGGAAAGGCCCTGATGGACGCAGCTTCGGGATTGGTGAAACCTCGGGCGTCGGGTCCGGCGGCCTCTACTTCTTCCACACGAGCAGCGATCCTGGCTCGACCGCCTCGATTCCGAACTATGACCTGTCGATCACTCCGGGCCGCCTCGGCGTGAACACGATAACGCCGACGTATCCCTTGACGGTCTACACACCTCCCGGTTACGGCTTGGTCCACACCGATGGCGTGCGTGAAGTCGGGACCTACGTTGACGCCCAGGGCGGCTGGCTGGGGACCCGTTCCAATCACCCCCTACATCTTTTCGCCAACGACTCTATCCCGCGGATTACCGTGAACACCGACGGGTCCATTCGCATGCAAACCGGCTTGGGCGGATTCCCCGACTACATTGTCCGCGAAAGCATGATCCTCGGGGACGGTCGCGTCAGCATCGTCGATTCCGAGAAAGGCGCCAACTTTTATGTCGGCTATTCGGCTTGTCTTAACCTCGGGAGCCCCGAGGCTTGTCCTGACGGCGGGGACGACACGGAAAATGGTGGCCACCTAGCACTACAGCGCTAGTTCTGCTCAAGCGAAATGGTTGAGCAGGCCGATGCCATCCTCCAACCGAAAGGAGGTGTGGCATGACGGCGGAGCAGGTT
>SBAX01000317.1 GCA_005240095.1 Phycisphaera mikurensis | reverse complement strand
GCCCACTCATCCGTCTTCTGGGCGCTGACGCGGCGATGAGCACGGATGGAAAGGTCAGCGGGCTGGGCTTGGACTACGGCGCTGTTGTGCGGGCGCTTTATTTCCTTTGCGAGAACCAGACCGTCAACGCGAAGTTTATCCTGGAGCAACCGAACGCCGCCGAGCTTTTCGGTCCTGTGGAGCCGCCCGGTCGTCCCGAGTCTGAGTTGTAGCGTTACGTGAGTAGCCCTCTCTTAGGCACCTGAATCGCGGCCGCGCAACGGCCGGCGGTCGAGACAAGCCGCAGCCGGCCTTGGACTTCTTCCGTGCTTCCGAAGTTTGCGCAAGTTATCAGCAACCGCGGCCGAGCGACCGTCCGATATTCGAAAAGCGATTCCTGCGCGACCTCGAACAAACCCCCTTGGTGCAGGTACCCCCGATCCGGTACAATCGTTTTCACGCCCGTGAAGTTCTTTAGGTCCGGCGGGCGGCGTGCGTCGAGGGGTGCCACACGCTGTCACCCGTGGGTCAATTACCGGAGTCATCGCGCGTATGACGCTGCTTGCCACCCAGCCGGTCGAACGGACCGCCCGTCCCGCGCCCCTGGTCAAGCGCTTTCTGGACTATCTGTTTCTTGAATGCGGACTCGCGGGGGCCACGGTCACCGCTTATCAGCGCGATCTGGGGGAGTTCTGGGATCATCTCGTTGCGCGCGACGTGGAGCCTTGCGACATCTCTATCGAAGACGTGCAGCAGCATCTGATCGCCCTGCAACAGCGCGGCCTGGCCCTCAGCTCCATCGCCCGGCACCTCGCGGCGATCAAGGTGTTCCTGCGACACCTGCATGCGGAGCGCGTTCTCCGCCGGGACCTGGCCTCCCTCATCGAGGGGGCCAAGCGCTGGCGCACCATCCCCGATACCGTGCACTACCCGCAGGTCGAGGCCTTGCTTAACGCTCCCGACCCGCGCGATGAGTTTTACTTCCGCGACCGGGCCCTGCTGGAGCTGCTTTACGCCACCGGCATGCGGGTGAGCGAGGTGGTCGATCTGCCCATCGAGCAGGTCAATCTCAAGCTCGGGTATGTGCGCTGCATCGGCAAGGGGCGCAAGGAGCGGATCGTGCCCGTGGGCCGCTGGGCCATCCAAGCTGTCGATGAGTACGTCGAGTACCTGCGCCCGCGACTGCTGGGCGACGGCACGGAATCGGCCCTGTTCCTGTCCCGAACCGGGAAACCCCTCGATCGCACCAACATGTGGCGCTTAGTCCGGAAATATGCGAAAATCGCGGGTATCGAAAAACCGCTGTCACCACATACCCTGCGGCACTGCTTTGCCACGCATCTGCTGGCCGGTGGAGCGGACCTTCGGATCGTCCAGGAACTTCTTGGACACGCCGACGTGACCACCACCCAGATCTACACCCACGTCGATGAGGCCCAGCTCAAGCGGGTCCACCGGGAATACCATCCCCGGCCGTAGCGCCTGCCTATAATTCTCAGGGAGGGGAGAGATGAAGCCTCGCAAACTCGAATCTCAGCGTTCGCCCTTGAAACTCGTTCGGCGACTGCGCCGCATGGGGCGCCGCCGCCCCAGCATCGTGCGCCGCCGTGACGTGCGCCTCGGCGAGCCCTCGTCCATGGACTTCGGCAACGCTACCACGTTGTCCACCGACCACCTGCGCGACCTTTTCCTTCACGGAATGAACGGCTGGTCCGTGGGAGCGATCCGCGTCCGCGTGCGCTACACCCGCAGTACGGCTTTTTCGGGGACCTGCATCTATGTCGATCGCCACATCTACGTGAACCTCGGCCGTCACCTGCGCTATCCGTACCAGATGAAGACCAATCTTGCTCGGGTGCAGACCATCGGCAGCGGATGGCGGCGCGAGCTCTACCGCCTGGAGATGAAAGATGCCTATCAGCTGGCCCTCTTCATCTTCATGCATGAGCTCTATCACCTGCTGGTCTATCGCGCCGGGCGCAACACGCGGCAGAAAGAATCCATGTGCGACCGCTTCGCCGCCCGGCACCTGCTGGACCACTTCGGCTGCGCCATCCGTGACGCCCACGGCCGGCCCGTGCCTCGTGACGCCTGGGATTTCCAGGATCTCGACGGCTTCGTGGCCGCCGTACGGATCCGCCCTGCGGGCAACGGCGCCGTCGTCCGCAAGGCCGCAAGGTCCTCTCGATAGGCGCGGTTGCAGCGCTGCAGAGCCCTGCCTTTGCGCCATCGCCAGCCGCGTTACAATCGAAACTCATGGCCCTGGAGACCTTCCCTAACCCGCACCCCGACCGGCACTACACAATCGATCACGTGGTGCACGAATTCACCAGCGTGTGTCCCAAGACCGGCCAGCCGGATTTCGCCCGTATCCGCATCCGCTACGTGCCCGGCCCGCGCTGCGTCGAACTCAAGAGCCTCAAGCTGTATCTCCAGGGCTTCCGCGACAAGGGAATCTTCTACGAGGACGTGACCAACGTGATTCTCAATGATCTGGTGGCGGCGTGCAGCCCCAAGTGGATGCAGGTGAAGTCGCGTTGGTCCACTCGCGGGGGCATCCACAGCGTCATCACCGCCGGGCACGGCCGACCGGACTCTCCCGCGTCCCCCTCTCCCTCATAGGGAGAGGGTCGGGGCGAGGGTCAATCACGCGGAGGCATTACACTCTCGGTCCCGCGAGCAGTGCCACGACATGTCCCAGCTCCGGCAGAATCAGCCGACGCATGGCCAATTCCACGGCCGCGGTAGAGCCGGGCAGCGAAAAAACCGCGGTTCTCCCATGCGACCCGGCGACTGCCCGGGAAAGCATGGCAGGCGAGCCGATCTCCTGAAAGCTGAGCATGCGGAACAGCTCCCCAAAGCCATCGATCGTCTTTTCGAGAAGGGAGCACACCGCCTCGTACGTCGTGTCCCGCGGGGCCAGCCCCGTGCCGCCGGTGAGGATCACCGCGTCGCAACTTTCCATCTCGAAGTAGAGGGAAAGCCGCTGCCGCACGAGATCAGGGTCATCGGCCACGATGTCGTACCCGATCACGCGGTGACCACCGTCTTCAAGGAGCTTGCGGATCATCGCTCCGCTGGCATCCGTCTGTGGGGTGCGCGTGTCGCTTACGGTGATGACCGCACAGGCCACTGAGGATGCATCCTGCTTGTGATGCGAGGTTGCCATCACGGTATTGTCGATTGCCAATTGCCAATTGCCAATTGGAAAACCCCAAACGCCGGCAATCGGCAATCGGCAATAATTAGCGGAGCGGTTTCTGTCCCGCTTCGGCCCGCAGCTCATTAACTCGCTGCCACGCCTTGGGATCGGCCTCCAGGAACTTGATGAGGTGCCCGGTTGAAATGGCCAAGGCCCTGGCCGCGTCGCTGACCCGCGCCTCGCATCCCGCCAGCACATCCAGCACCTCGGCGAGCACGCAGTAGTAGCGCGGGTCGCGGCGGCTGATGCGGATGTTGCCGTCCTGCAGGCAGGAGACCAGCGTTTCGCTGGGCCGATACGTGCCCGGGTCGAACGCCCCGCGGGCATGCAGGGCGATGGCCTCCCGAAGACGCCGCAGGGCCCGCACGAGGTTCACATGCTGCGAGCGATCATCGCTGGCTGTCGCGCTGAGGCCCGTAGGGTGGTGCCGCAGGCGCACGGCCGAACTGGTCTTGTTTCGCTTCTGTCCCCCCGGCCCGCTGGCACGATAGTGATCCACGCTGCACTGATCCCGCAGCGCGCGGTCATCCAGCGTCAGGAAATGTTGTGCGCCTGTGATGCCCATCATGCAGCTCACAGAATCCTTATCAGGAGCGCAGCGCTCGCCACGGGCACTCCAGCAATCCAGGGGATCAACGCAATGCACCACAGCAATCGCCGTAAGAAGACGATCCTTGCCCGATCGTGATAGACGAGCATGATGGGTGACAGCGAGCCCAGGCTCCACAACGCCAACGCCAGAAACATCAGATTGAACAGCACAAGTGCATAGCTGTCGAGCAACAGTGTTCCTACGCCAAACGCCGCGGAGAAGAAAAACCATGCTATGAGCGCCACTCCGAGCGGGACGGCGAGAAGGCTGGCATAGCTGCGAAGCGACTGACGTACACGAAGGCCACCAGCCGTGAACAACCTACCGCCTGCACCGATACGTGCAATCGCCGTTCTCGCCGGAAGGTAGACTAGAAACAATCCGACAGCGGGCATGAGTCCGACGAACCAAAACGGTTCGAGATCGTCGGGAATGCTAATCCGCACGGCTTTCACTTTGCGTTCGACGACCTCCACCGAATTCGGCGGCTTTTGG
>SBAX01000083.1 GCA_005240095.1 Phycisphaera mikurensis | reverse complement strand
TACTCCTGCCAGAAACCGGAAACCCTTGATCCGGCAGGAGTTATCGTTCGTCGATCTTCAAATTCTTGAGCCCACCTTGCGCTGTACTGCTAAGTGCCCGGGGATGAATACCGGCCAGCATTACACCTACGTGCAGATCGAAGGAATCCGGACTCAGACGCAATGGTAGGGGCTGGGCGGGCGCCCCTTGCCGGGTTGACCGGGTGGACGGGGTGGATAGGATGTGAAGCGAAGGGATAACGAAAAGCCTACCTGGCTTGGCTTCCGGGAAAGGACAAGTGGCATGGCTGGCAGAATCGGATCGGTGCTGATCGTGGCGGTGGCCGCGGCCTGCGCGGGCTGCATGGGCTCCAAACACCACTGGATGTATCCGCACCGCGAGATGGAGACCCTCGGCGAGACATGCGACGAACACGAGCACCGCGTTGATCGCGCGCTCGATCAGGACAAGCGGGCGTTGGCCGAGGATCTGGACCTCTGGTTCCAGACTGATCGTCCTACAAGACTGACCCGCTGGCACGCCCGCTGACAACCCATGTCGAATCGTGACCGCGGAATGGTTGGGAGCGCGGCGCAGCTCGCTGCCTGCGCGATCCTTGCCGCCGCCGGTTGCACCAGTGATCTCGACCGCCGCTTCGAAGGCCACATCGCCTATCTTGCCAGCGATGAGTTGGGCGGTCGCGGCGTGGGCACGCCGGGCATCGATCTCGCAGCTGAGTACGTCGCGGGGGAATTCAAGGAGATCGGGCTCGAACCGGCGGGCGACAGCGGGACCTACTTCCAGACGTTCCCGATTACCCTCTCGCCGACTCTGACGGACGGTGGTCGGTTGGCATTCTCGGGTGACACGACGCCGCGCAAGCAGGGCACGGACTTCATCCCCTTCAACTTCTCCTCGGGCGACAGTTTCTCTGGCGGCGTGGCCTTCTGCGGATATGGGATCATCAACCCCGGCAAATCCCACAATGATTTCAAGGACCTGGACCTGACCGGGCAGGCGGCGATCATCATCGCGGGCGAGCCTCCGTCATGGGCGGATGCCGACGGCACGCCGACTTCCTTCGCCATGCACCGCGACAAGATCTACAACGCCAAGGACCGTGGGGCGGTGGCCGTGCTGATCGTGAATCCCCGGCCGACGGAGGGTAACGCCGACCGCCTGCCGGAGTTCGTGTCCGAAGGGGCGGATGCCTACGGTATCCCGGCCTTCCATATCACCCGGGCGCTGGCCGACTCAGTCCTGCAGCGCGGCGGGCTGGCGTCGCTCGACGGGCTGCAAAAGAAGCTCGATGAGGGCCAGTTCGCCTCAGGCATCGCGGCTCACATCACCGTGGAGGGGCAGGCGGGAATTCAGCGGGCCACGGCCTCGGCGAGGAACGTGCTTGGCAAGTGGCCCGGTGCAGGACCGCACAAGGATGAGTTCGTGATCATTGGAGCGCACTACGACCACCTCGGGCTTCGCCGCCCGATGATGCGGAAGTTCAAGGGCGGCAAGCTGGTCGCCGAGGAGATCGCCCCGCAGATTCACAACGGGGCCGACGACAACGCCTCGGGCACCAGCGGACTGATCGAGATCGCCCGCATGTTCGCCGATGGGCCTCAGACGGACCGCAGCATCCTGTTCATCGCCTTTTCGGCGGAGGAATCGGGCCTGCACGGCAGCAAGTACTACGTCGATCACCCACTCGTGCCGCTGGGGAAGTCGGTGGCCATGCTGAACATGGACATGATCGGGCGGCTCAAGCCCGGCGAGAATCGCGTGACGGTATTCGGAGTGGACTGCGGGAAGGGTTTTCCGGAGGTCGTGAACTCGGCCGCGGGAAGCGCCCGCCTGACCGTGGCTCCGGCCATTGACGAAGGCGGGCGCAGTGACCACGCCTCGTTTATCCGCAAGAACGTTCCGTCGATGCACTTCTTCAGCGGCAACCACAGCGACTACCATCAGCCCAGCGACGACACCGACAAGATCAACGTCCGTGGCGGCACGCGGATCGCGCGTCTGGTCTATGAAACGGCGCGGGAGTTGGCCTCGCGGGAGAGCCGTCCGCAGTACGTGGAGGTCAAGCGGGAGAAGAAGGATCAGCCGCGGACGACCACCTTCCGCGTGGTCATGGGCCTTACCCCCAACTACTCCGAGGACGGCCGGCCGGGCATGCTGGTGGACGCGGTGAGCTCGGAAGGGCCCGCGGAGGTGGCCGGGATGAAAGCCGGCGATCGCATCCTGCGGATCAACAACAAACCCATTGCCAACGTCTACGACTACATGGCCTCCACGCGGGGCAACAAGGCCGGAGACACGGTCGAGGTCGTCGTCTCCCGCGAGGGCAAGGAGATTGCCCTGAAAGTCACGCTGGCCGGCGCCCGATAGCCTTCCGCGGCGGGGGCCGCTCACTTTTTCGGCGGCAGTAGATGAGCAGAGCCCGCTCGAAGGTTTCCTCTCTCAGGAATAGCTGATAGCAATAGGGCCCTTCAAACGTAAGCCGTAGCGTGCGCACGGCTTGCCGAACAGCCGGCGCTTCGAGATCCGCCTGGGCACGCGTCTTGTAGACCACAAGCCGCCCGGGAGCGGCGAGGAACCGCGCCCCGGCCTTAAGGCACCGCTCCAGCGGGCCGACCGCCCGGGCCACAACTACATCGAAGGTGCGGTCCGACTTCCAGTGCTCGGAATGGGCGTGCTCCGCGTGGAGATTGGCAATCTCGAGGGTGGCCGCAGCGTGAGCCACGAAGTCGATCTTCTTCCCCGTGGCGTCGATTGCCGTGATCGACCAATCCGGGCGCATGATCGCCAGAGGCACAGCCGGGAACCCGCCTCCGGTGCCCAGGTCCAGGACGGTGCGGACTGCTGTCCGCCGCTCCGCGGCCCAAGGCAGCAGGGCCAGGGAATCGACGTAGTGCTTGACGGCGGCCTCGAGCGGATCGGTGATCCGCGTCAGGTTCATCAGGCGGTTGGCTTCGAGCAGCATCGCGAAGTGCGCGCGCAGGCGATCAACCTGCTGGGGCGTGACGGGAATCTCCCATCGCGCCAGGGCCGAGACGATCACGTCATCGAATTGAGCACGTTCTACAGCCACCCGCTCATCATCCGCGGGCAGGGGGCAGGTGGAAAGTCGCTAACTTCCTGTGGCAGCAGCTTCGACAGGCTGGTCAATGGTATAGGCGGGGATCCGATCGCCCCAGAGGCGGGCGGCACGAGCGGCGATGAGGTCGGCGTAGCGGTCGGTGGAGATGATGATGGCGTCGATATCCGCGGGATCGACGTCGTCGGGGGCCCGCACCGGCCAGTTCAGGAAGGCCGGGCTCATGCCTGCGGCGTTGTCGTCAATCACGCAGACCACACTCAGCGGGGCCTGCCGGTAGATATCGGCGTAGCGGATGGTGAAGCGCCCGGCGCCGTAGATGGCGATGCGCCGCTGGCCGGCGGTGGCCAGGGCGTGCAGGCGGGCAACGAGGGCGCTGCCGACGGGGTCGGGCGCGGATTCGGCGGCGTTATGGAACGTCACGCGAACTTCGCCCAGATGCGCTTCTTCCTCGAGCTGCGACGAGGTCTGAGGGGCGAAGGTGCGCGCCTCCTCGTAGTTGGCTGAAGGCTGCTGCGCGGTCCTGAGTTTGTAGAGTCGAGAGTCGCCGGCCTTCTGATGCAGGCGGTAGTCCAGACCCAGCATGCTGCGGGCTTCCTGGCTGGCGAAGCACCGCCCGGTATCGAGAATCCACTGAGGGGGGTCCTTCACCAACTGAGCGTTGTGACTGACCTGCCAACCGGGGCAGACACTGTCGAGATAGTATTCCGGCGCGACGATCGGAGTCGAGTAGCCTGCATTGAGCAACACATAGGCCTGATTACAGGGGCCGTACACGAGCAAGGGTTGCCCGGCCACGAGTGGAGCAAAGCTCTGGCAGGCCGAGGCCAACTGGCTATTGCGCTGCACGTCGGTTGCGGGGTGACCGTCCTTCCATGACCAGAGATTGAGCTTCTGCGGATTCAGCAGCGCGGCGCGCACCGGGTTGTGCAGAAGCCACAGTAGGGCGGCCCCTGCGAGAATCGCCATTCCCACAGATCCGTATTGGAGGGTGAACACCGCGCCCAGCGCCGCAAGAACACTTAGAGCAGGCAGCAAGGGAACAAGATAATAGCGGCAGTCGGTGGCCTGGGCGGTGTAGGCGACGACCACCGCAGCCACGTAGGCCCAGAAGATGGCACTCGCCGGTGGAGAACCGACCAGTCCGACAAGAGCTAGGATGGGAATGATCGGCTGATTGCGGAAGGCTCTGGTGGCCGTGCGACTCTTCTCCGCAAGCCGGTGGCCAATGCCGCCGGACTTCCCACGGCGGTTGAATGATTTCTCGTGCCCCCAAAGCCGTCCGACAAGCGACAGCGGATTCCGACGATTCACGAGAACCCAGGCAAGGTACGAGGCAGCGACGATCCCGGCGGCGATGCACATGGGTTTGATGGACGCCGGGAGCAGCCAGGCCGCCACGCCAAAGAGAATGGAAAAGCCGACTAAGTTGCTGAGCTTGATGTAGAATGCGCCGAACAGCCAGACCGCGGCGGCGACGGCGACATAGCCGGTGCTACCCCAGGCCACGCCCAGCAGGAGCAACGTCACGCCGACGGTGTCAGCGAGAATCTGAAATGTCTCCCCACACTCATGATACGCGCCGTAGTGAGGCTCACTGGAAAGCAGCGCGAAGGTGACCAGGCCGGCGCAGTAGTAGATGGGGTCGCCTCCGGCCAGCACCATGGCCAACATGCCGACACTAATAGCGGTCACGTAGTTGAAGACGGACATCCAAACCCGGGATAGGGAGACGTACTTCTCTCCCGGTTCGCCGTTCCCTCGGCAGTGGGTCAGGTAGAGCAGGGTGTAAAAGACCTCGGGAATGACTTTGCTGCAACCGGCGTAATGTGCGTTCCATCCGCGGCGGAAAGAGAAGCGGCCCGTGGCGATGGTGTGGTTGGCCACGTAGAAACCGCAGTCGATGTGAAGGGGGATTCTTCGAAACGGATGACGGATCAGCATATACAAGGGGAAGAACAGCGCGGTGAAGTAAAAGGGATCGGTCATCGGCTTGCTCCGGCCAAGGTAAGCTTACGATACGCCGCAGCGGCACCGGCCGGCCGGGTGGCCGGGCATGCGTGTCTGGCCACAATCCCCACGAAGAAACGCCAGAAGTAGATGATCGAGTCAAGGGGCTCTAACTCATTATCTTGCAGGAGCGCTGCGAGAGACGCACGTGTAAACACCGGACCGACCCAGCGGCCAACGGCAGTGCGGCGTACGACGGGCTGAAGAACGAGAGGACCCCAGAAGAAGGGCACGCCCACGAAGACCCGGCCGAGCGCATTGCAGACACGCCGCATCTCGCCCACCGCGCTTGCCGGATCGTCTAGATGTTCAATGGTGCTGCTGTTGTAAACCAGATGAAACGCCTCGTCGGCGAAAGGCAAATGCCGCAGATCGGCGACGACAGCGTTCAGCCGGGGATTGCGCTGGCGTCCTTCGCGAAGCGCGCTCTCGTCGAGGTCCACGGCCACGGCCAGTCGCACCGCAGGGTCGCTTTGCATCAAAGACAAGGCAAAGCCCGTGCCGCAGCCGGGTTCGAGCACGCGAAGAGCGCCGGCTGGTTGCACGGACTGCATCTGGCGCAGGAGGTAGCGCACCAGCTTGCGGTTCAGTCGCCGGCGCACTGCGTCAAACAGCCTGTAGGCCCAGCCATCGACGGCTCCGACGAACTGCCATGAATGGTCCAGGCTCATGCCGCCTCCTTCTGGGCGACCATGAGGATCGTGGTCCCGAAGGGAACGGTCACGTGCCGCAGCAGCGAATGTTCCGCACGGGCCAGCGCCCGCAGCGCTGAGTTGACCGGCCGGGGAAGCGGCATGAGATCGGATTTCCCGGCCGTCCCCCGAAAGGCACGTCCCAGGAGGCGGGTGGCAGCGATCACCGGCAAGAAGGAGGGAAAACAGTGGCTCAGCCGCCGGACCGTTAATCCCGCCTGGTCGGCGAGAGCGCGCAGCTCAGACCGCGTGAATCGATGCACAGAGTGTACGGCGGCGTCGTGGGGGGATAGGAGCCACTGATACGCGGGCGCAAGAAGAACCAGGTGACCTCCCGAGCGAAGAACGCGACAGATTTCGTTGATGGCGTGCTCGATGTGCACGCCCTCGCACCCCAGCACATCGACGCAGCACACCGCGTCGAAGAGCCCGTCGGCATAGGGGAGGTTGTTTACCGACGCCAGGCATCGGCGGACGCCAACCTCTCCGTTCCACAGGGCAGCCGCATGGGGTGATACATCCACGCCGTAAGCTGTCACGGAAAAACGACGGGCCAGCTCCGCGAGGTTGCGTCCCGTGCCGCAGCCCGCGTCCAGAATCCGCGCTCCTGCCGGAAGGTTCAGGTCGGCGACGGCGTCGGCAAGGTTGTCTCGCTGGGCGAGGTACCACCAATACCCATCCTCGAAATCGTGCAGTCGCTGGTATTCGGCCGGTTCCATACCTGCAATCCTGGTGTCTGCTCCCTTAAGGCTTGTCCGTACCCCGCGGTGGACTTCCCAAAGGTGTCAATCGGCAGACAGCACAGGGTAGGGATAGGTATCGGCGTCGTCTTCCCGGTAGGGACGGGATTTCAGGAGGATGAAGCTGGACGGCTTGAGGAATCGGATGGCATGAGCGTGGCAGGGCTCCAGATACACACCGGTTCCAGCGGACAACTCGCTGGTGGTCCGCTCGTTGCCACCTACACAGGCTTGTTCCACGCGGGCAGAGCCGCTCGTCAGGAAGAAGAACACTCGCGTAAGCTTGTGATAGTGATTGCCCAGCACGGCCCCGCGACCCATCGTGCCGGTGATCACCGTATGCCACGGGCCATAGTTCACGATTTCCGTGAAGGTGCCTCGCCCGTCCTCACGGACGAATGTAGGCGCTTGCAATCGGCAATCGGCAACTGGCAATCGGCAATCCTCTCAATCGATGCGCCGCAGACGGGCGGTGATGATCCGCAGCACATAGCCCAGTCCCGTCCAGCCGAACCGCCACAGGCTGGGGAACGATTTGGACACGCCGTGGGTGCGGTCGGTAAAGGCGTAGCCGAGTTCGGTCACGCGCAGGCCTTTGCGGCAGCAGGTGTAGATGAACTCGATGAAGTAGGCCCCGTAGCCCGTGGGAATGATCGAGACCTTGTCGAACACCGTCCGCCGCAGAACCACGAAGCCGCTGTCGTAGTCGCGGATGCCGTAGCCGAGCACGATCCGCGCGAAGCGGTTGATGCAGCGGCTGGCCAGCACGCGAAGGCGGTGGCGATTGTCGCTGCCGCCTTCCGCATAGCGCGAGCCGATGACCACGTCGTGGTCGTCCAGCCGCTCGATCATCCGCGGCAGCAGGGCCGGCGGCATGGTGGTGTCGGCGTCCATCCAGCCGACGATATCGCCGCGGGATTCGATGATCCCGCGATTGAAGGCTGAGGCCAGGCCGCGGGTGGCTACGCGGCGGATGACTTTGACCCGCGGGTCGTTCATGTCCGCCACCAGCTTCCAGGTCTGGTCGGGCGAATCGTCGTCGATCACGATCACTTCCACGCCGTCGCCGAGGTACTCAAAGATGCCTTCGATGGTGGCAACGATGTTCTCGCGCTCGTTGTAGGTGGCGAGGATGATCGAGACGGGGGCGTCCTGTCGCGCGGGCCGGCTGTCTCCCTCAACCCCCCTTAATCCCCCCTTGGTAAGGGGGGATTAAGGGGGGTTGAGG